>JALVBA010000029.1 GCA_027010905.1 Marinilabiliaceae bacterium | reverse complement strand
CCTGTAAGCCGCTCCCGGTGGGTCGTCCACCATCTCATTGAAAACATGTTAAAGAACGTTACTATATCCTCTTACTTCGAGGCACACTGTGCTATTTGTGGGTGGGGTTTATTTTCGATAGAAAGGTAAAAGTATTTCTGAAAATAGCCCCATTTATAAAAAATGAATAGGATAGAAATCTAATCTACTCTTTGTATATTGGCTCCAAGCAGATTGAGTCTGGTATCTATATTTTGATAGCCCCGATCAATCTGCTCAATGTTATGAATAGTGCTTGTGCCTTTGGCCGAAAGTGCAGCAATCAGCAGGGCTACTCCTGCTCTGATATCAGGCGATGTCATAGTTGTTCCTCTCAGCATTGTCTCTCTGTTTAGTCCGATGACTGTTGCCCGGTGTGGGTCGCACAAAATTATTTGGGCTCCCATATCAATAAGTTTATCAACAAAGAAGAGACGACTCTCAAACATCTTTTGGTGGATAAGAACACTCCCTTTTGCCTGTGTGGCAACAACAAGGAATACACTCAATAGGTCAGGGGTTAAACCGGGCCATGGGGCATCAGCAATAGTCATAATTGAGCCGTCTATGAAAGTCTCTATCCCATAACATTGATGCACCGGAATATGAATATCATCACCTCTTTTTGTCAGCTTAATTCCCATCCTTTCAAAAGCGAGCGGGATAATTCCGAGATGCTCCATACCTACATCCTTAATTGTTATCTCAGAGCCTGTCATGGCAGCCATACCTATAAAACTACCCACCTCAATCATGTCGGGGAGTATAGTGTGGGTACAGCCTGCAAGGCTCGAAACACCGTTAACAATAAGCAGGTTTGACCCCACCCCTTCAATCTTTGCACCCATGGAGATGAGCATTCTGCTGAGTTGCTGAACATAGGGTTCACAAGCAGCATTGTATATGGTTGTCTGCCCGGGTGTAAGAACGGCAGCCATCAGAATATTGGAAGTGCCGGTAACCGAGGCCTCATCCAGAAGCATGTATGTACCTTTCATGCTATCGGCTCTTACCGTATAGAACAGATCTTTAGAATCGTACTTAAACTGTGCACCGAGCGTCTCAAATCCAACAAAATGAGTATCTAACCGGCGGCGACCAATCTTATCACCTCCTGGTTTGGGAAAGTATGCTTTACCGAAACGAGCTAACAGAGGCCCTATAATCATTACAGAACCACGAAGAGACGATGCTCTCTTGCTAAACTCTTTAGTTTGAAGAAATTCAATATCTATATTCCCGGCCTTAAAAGAGTACTCCTCTTTAGCCAACTTCTTAACCTCCACTCCCATCTTAGTTAGGAGTTCAATGAGGTTATTCACATCAAGAATATCCGGAATGTTTTTTAATACCACTTCATCCGAAGTAAGAAGTGTAGCACATATCACCTGAAGGGCTTCATTTTTAGCCCCCTGAGGAATTATTTCGCCCTGAAGCCTATGGCCTCCTTCAATAACAAAACTACTCATCAAGAAAAATCTAAAAGGTTTTTCCTAAGATATGCTTTTTTTGGGATTAGGCCTTTTCTTTTGGTCTCTTTTTTTCTTTCCGCGGTAAGAATTATCTCTGTACTCAGGTATCACAGCTCCCTCTTCCACCTCCAGCTTTCCCTGCGACATTTTTTTAATATCATTAAATATACGCTCATCGGTAACACTATCTCTGTTCCAATGAAACAACGATTTCTTCATGTGAGCAGCAATCAGCATTGTCAGTTGCTTCTTCTCATCCTCACTCTCCAGCTCAATAGCTTTCTTAATTAGCTCGTCCACAAGCCCGCCATAGTGACGAAAACGTATCTTATTCTCACGATAGGGAACAGTTTTCGGAGGAGTATAGAGGTTCTCGCGTACGGGTATCTCGTACGGAAAATCGATATCTAATTTAAAATCAGACATTATTGCCAGATGATCCCACAGCTTATGTTTGAAATCACTAACATCCCTCAGGTGTGGAAACATATTACCCATTACGGAGATTATTGTTTGAGCACTCTTTTTTCTCTCTTCTCGATCCTCTAAGGTTAATGCATGATTAACCATTTTCTGAATATGTCTGCCATACTCAGGAAGAACTAATTTCTTTCTATTCGAATTGTAATCCATTGTCTTTTATTGTTAGCCTTTTGCTAGGCAAATGTCCGGCTTAATCGTAGGTCGATTATAATCTGTTTCTGCTTTTAAGTTGTAACCAAGGTAAAGCGGTAAGGCTTTTGAAAGTTCATAATAAAATAAAAATGAAAAACAGAGATGTTTTTCACAGGTGACAAAACTAATTTAAAATTTTAAGTTTGGCAAATTTAAGGAGTAATTGTTTCTGTCCTGCATTCTCAAAAAATACTGTAGCCTTGGTATTTGGCAATTCCCCCGACACATTTATAACCTTTCCTTTCCCAAATCGTTCGTGTAAAACCTCCATTCCCTCCTTTATATTGGATGAAGAACTTCCTGAGTAGTTAAACGATACCTTTGGCTCATCTGTACGTTTGGTCTTTTTATAGTTAAACGCCGGCCTTTGCGTTTCCCCTGCCTGTATGTTCCTCGACTGAAAGGAGTTTAGCCTTTGTGAACTTTTTTTACGACCGGATGCCGGAAGGATATTGTCACCCGTAAGCTCAAGGTATTTCTGGTCAATCTCACCAACAAAACGGCTCGGCTTGGCAAATGAGAGCTCCCCGTATTTTAGTCTCGACTTGGCAAATGATATTGTCACCTGCTCTTCGGCTCTGGTAAGGGCAACATAAAACAGCCGTCGCTCCTCCTCAAGGCCTTTGGTTGATTCAATAGCCATCGACGACGGAAACATCCCCTCCTCAACACCAACAATATAAACATATTTAAACTCCAGCCCCTTGGCTGCATGAACAGTCATCAGTGTAATTTTGTTTTTATCTTCCTCTTTATCGGTATCCTGATCGGTAAGTAGCGATACCCCCTCAAGGAAGTCGGCTAAGCTATTGTCCTCACCCTCCTCCTTTTTAGATTCTGTAAACTCCTGAATTCCATTAAGCAACTCCTCGGCATTCTCCATTCGCCCCTGCCCCTCAATTGATGTGTCGGTCTGGAAAAGCCTTCTCATGCCACTACCGTTTGCTATCTCAACAGCCGCATCGTAGGCCGGAAGACTATTCACCATTTGCATGAACTGTTGAATCATATCAGAAAATGTTCTCAACTTCTTCAAGGTACCGGCATTAAGTCCGATATTTGTTATGGCAGGATTAATCAGCACACTCCATATTGGCTGATTAACACTGTTTGCAAAAGACTCAACCTTCTCCATTGTAGTTTTCCCAATTCCCCGGACAGGATAGTTGATGATTCGTTTCAGAGCCTCTTCGTCGTTGGGATTCACAACCAACCTAAAGTAGGCCAACATATCCTTAACCTCCTTACGTTGGTAGAATGAGGTTCCTCCATAAATTTTATATGGCAGGTTCTTCTTACGCAGGGCATCCTCCATAATTCTCGACTGCACATTCAAACGATAAAGTAGCGCAAAATCACTAAAGCTGGCTTGCTCCCGCATGCGGGTTTCAAAAATATCTTTCGCAACAATAAGTCCCTCCTCCATATCCGAATAGGCATTAAAGACCTTTATCCTGTTACCTTCAGGCTTTTCAGAGAAAACAGTTTTTTTTATCTGGTTGCTGTTTTTATGGATGATGCTGTTTGCTGCATTTACAATATTTTGGGTGGAGCGATAGTTTTGCTCCAACTTAAAAAGCCTGTATCCGTTGTAATCATTTCTGAAATTGAGGATATTCTCAATCTTTGCTCCCCTAAAACTGTAGATACTTTGTGCATCGTCACCCACTACACACACATTTTTATGCTGTTCGCCCAGCTTTTTTACAATAAGATATTGTGATAGGTTGGTATCCTGATACTCATCCACCAGAATGTAGTCGAACTGTTTTTTATACTTCTGAAGCACATCAGGGTGGCTACGGAAAAGAATATTTGTGTTGAGCAAAAGGTCGTCAAAATCCATCACTCCATTTTTGTAGCACTCACTCACATACCGTGAGTAAATTTCATGTATCCGGGGCTTACGAGAGAATCGGTCTAACTCCATTCTCTCTTTATCGTTTGCGTAGGCTTTAGGTACAACAAGGCTGTTTTTTGCTGATGATATTCTGGAGTAGACCTCACCGGGTTTATAGATTTTACTGTCAAGCTTCATCTTTTTCACGATAGATTTTATCAGATTCTTTGAATCCTGCGTGTCGTAAATAGTGAATGAAGAGGGGTATCCCAGCTTTTTAGCTTCAATACGAAGAATGCGCATAAAGATGGAGTGAAAAGTTCCCATCCATAAATAGTTGGCTGTTCGTTCACCAACAATTGCAGCGATACGGTTTTTCATTTCACGGGCTGCCTTGTTGGTAAAGGTGAGCGAAAGAATACGAAAAGGAGCCACATTTTTACTTAGGAGGTGAGCTATTCGCATTGTTAGTACACGCGTTTTACCGGAGCCGGCACCCGCAATAACAAGAGCCGGACCTTCGGTATTTATAACCGCTTCCCGCTGAGCCGGATTTAATCCTTCAAGGTAGTCTTGCACAATATCTTCAGTTTTTATCGTTACAAAAGTAACAAAGATAATTTGTGTCGGGATAAAAACGGTCTATTAAAATTAGAAGATACCAAAGAAATGTTTTAATTTTGAGAATTGAAACGGATACTTAAACGGAAATTATTCTTTGGGTTTAATGCAACAAACAATGATAAAAGAAAATAGAATATCAACAGTTAACCTCTTAACCTCTTTGCGGGGTGCTGTTACGTTAAATCAAATAGTTGCTATTGTTTTTCTATTCTCTGTCCCTGTTGGACTGTGGTCTCAGATTACATCCCCTGAGGCAATCTATTCTGAACCTACAAACTATCCGTCGGGAACAACTAACGACATCATATATTATTACAGTGCAATTGGTGATGCAACTCTCAATATCTCAATTCCGGATTATGCTACATACACATTTAACTGGTATCGTTACAATCAGGCCAGTAATAGTTTCGATATTCACCTGAGTACAGAGACAGGCATCTCATCCTCAATTTCCGGACTGGCAGAGACGGGATACCGGGTTACTGCTGATGATGGTAACGGTACAGTTTTGACCTACATCTGCTGGACTTTCCAACCTGAGATAAACTCCGTTGAGATTGAGATGCTCTCTGAAAGTTGCTTTAAACTGCAACTGACTGCAAACAACACCACCAAAGATTTAAACTATTACGACCCGGGAAATGGGGTAGCTGTTCCTGTAGACTACGGATTAACCTACTCCTGGACATCCGAGCCCGAGAGCCCTGACGAGGATAATCCGATTTCGGGCGAAACGGAACAACAGATAAATATTAAAGCACCGGTTGAAGATACCAACTTCACAGTATCTGTAGGTGCAAAATTCGGGATGTCGGAAACAGCCAACATGCATTACATTGCCCTTGCAGTAAAGGCCATATTTGAGCAGACGCCCGAAGGCAGAGGGATAGAGAATGAGATGGACACTACAAAGAAGCGCTCGGCGCCTCTGGTTGTAAGGTTCAGTAGCGATGAGGCAAAAGGGAATAACCTTGCGTACGAATGGACCTTTGGAGAAGATGGAAGAGCCTTTGAGGCAGATCCTCTTCACACATATCAGGTGGCAGGTACATACAAAAATATTCTTCACCTGATTAATGAGATTAGCGGCTGTGAGGATACATCGGAGCCACAGGAGATTATTGTTTTTGAATCCGACTTGCAGGTCCCAAACGTGTTCACACCAAACGACGACGGGGTGAATGACGAGTTTAGGGTGGCATACCGCTCAATTAAGAAGTACAATATCACAATATTTAGTCGCTGGGGAAGAAAGGTCTTCTCATCAAATAATCCGGCACAAGGTTGGGATGGTCGTATAGGTAAAGGAGAGGCCGGTCCCGGAGTATATTTTTACGTGATTGAAGCCGAAGGATTTCAAGAAGAGGAGAGGTATAAATTGCACGGCACAATTACCCTGATACGAGGAAAGTAACGGTAGAAGTATTTGGAGTTAATCCTTATTGATTTTTATCTGAAGATTTATACACCCATTGTGCTCCATAGTTAGCTTGGGATTAGTTTGCATAATCGTTTTTTAAGTTCTTTGATCGCCATATTTTTTTCTCTGGCTCTTCCAACACGAAGGGCATCACACAACGCCATGTATTCATAAAAAGCAGCATCTTTTAAGTAAGCTTCAGGAACTTTAGGGTGTAAAGGCTCAATTGATTCTCCTCTAACTGCACCCTCTCCAAAAGGCCATACATACGGGTGTTCGCTTACAATTTCACTAGCCAATGGTTCTGCTGCGTGTGCAGTAGGCACTCCTCTCACTACTACACCGGGCATTTGTGGATATACATAACGTAAGCCATGTTCTAAAAAATCGAGAATAGCGAGTTTCATTAAGCGTTTTTTATCTTTTGCAATTAAACCTGCAATAGCCGAACGGTTTAAGCTTTCGCTAATTTCGCTTGCGCTAATACCCAACCCAACAGATAGGTCTTTCATTAACCATAGTATGTCTTTTTTAGCCGCTATTTTTAATAATACTACCATATCATGTGGCCGCATTCCATTGTGCTTTTTCATAACTGAATTATTTACATGGCACAAAATATAGTTATTAATTCTCAATTCGCGAATTGAGAATTGTGGATTGGAAATGTCTAATTATCGCGTATCCGATGATGCGATAACCAATAGCTAAAGCCAACAGCCATATCTAAAACACTTGATTGATTGGACTTTTTCAACAGCTCGTATAGCAAAATCACTCCACATGTTACAACAATCCCGTATATTGCATCTGCTCCAAAAAGCATAGTACTCTATTTTCTAATGCTCCCTAGTACTCCCGGCCACATCATCACCCCGTGGGTCGGCACCGCCCTCAAGTGAGCCATCCGGATGGCAAAGTATTGCATCAACACGACCAATTGAGCCCCGCTCTTTAAGAGTGTGTCCCATCTTTTCCAGCTGACTTTTCAAACTATTAGACAGCGAATCCTTCTCGTAATAAAGAAGGTCAGGCAGCCATTGAGAGTGAAAGCGTGATGCCGTTACTGCCTGCTGCATACTCATGTTGAAGTCAATAACATTCATTACTGTTTGAAAAACCGAGGTGATTATTGTTGAACCTCCGGGACTGCCCACAACCATGAATAGCTTATCGTCCTTTTCAAGAATCGTTGGAGTCATTGAGCTGAGCATTCTTTTTTCCGGCTCTACTGCGTTTGCATCACCACCAACCAAACCGAACGAATTGGGATATCCGGGTTTGGAGCTGAAATCGTCCATCTCATTATTCAGCAGAAATCCTGCACCGTCAACAACTATTTTAGAGCCATACCTGCGATTAAGTGTTGTTGTAACGGCCACAGCATTTCCAAACTTGTCTACAACCGAGTAGTGTGTTGTCTCTTCACTCTCTTTTGCGGTTGGATCTCCATGCTTGATATCTTCTGATGGTGTTGCCTCATTAGGATTAAAGTCTGCCATACGGCTCTTCAGATACTCTTTGTTCAGCAACTCGTCTACCGGCACACTGTAGAAATCCGGGTCGCCCAGAAACTTTGCCCTGTCAGCATAAACACGTCTCTCTGCTTCAACCATCAGATGAATAGTTTTTGCGTCATGCCACCCCCATTCATCTACAGGATATGGCTCAACCATATTCAACAGTTGTAGCAATGCAATACCTCCACTCGATGGAGGAGGCATTGAAATTATTTTCACTCTGCGATATTGCCCTGTAATTGGCTCTCTCCAAACAGAGCTGTAGCTCGCAAGGTCATGATGGGTAATTATCCCGTCATGCTTTATCATCTGCTCAACTATTCTGTCGGCCGTTATTCCGCCGTAAAAACCATCACGACCAAAGTCTCTGACAAGTTCCAATGTTTTTGCCAGATCAGGTTGTTTAAGAGTGTCTCCCTGTTTCCACTTTGTTTGTTTCACAAAAGCTACCGTCTCACTGTTGGTCTTCGTTAGAATATCTTTGTATGAATTCAATCTTTCGGCCTGTTTTTGCGT
The DNA here is from genome assembly GCA_027010905.1 of Marinilabiliaceae bacterium. Taxonomy (GTDB): domain Bacteria; phylum Bacteroidota; class Bacteroidia; order Bacteroidales; family Marinilabiliaceae; genus JAADEM01. Next base: position 5,928 of record JALVBA010000029.1, on the reverse strand, counting down.
TACAGGGAAACCGTTTTTTGCAAGGAAGATGGCAGGTTGAATGATATCCTTGAAGTTGAGTACCCCAAATCGGGTGTGTGCTTTTAAAATTCCATCAACAGTGCCCGGCACACCAACTGCAAGGTGGCTGTCGGTACTAAGCCTTTCTACAACCTCTCTGTTTTTGTTGAGATACATGTCTTTGGTTGATTCCAGAGGAGCTTTTTCACGGTAGTCGAGAGCAAAGTTTTCTCCGTTGTCCAGGCGTATCACCATAAATCCGCCACCGCCAATATTTCCGGCTACGGGATAGGATACTGCCAGGGCTAACTCAATGGCACAGGCAGCATCAACTGCATTTCCGCCCTTTTTTAAAATCTCAATACCAACTGCTGAAGCTTGGGGATGAGCAGAGACAACCATCCCGGTTTTTGAAGAATTTCTCTCGTTACTTTTACATGACGAAAAAGCTGCTGCCAGAATTGTAAAATATAGTGCTGTTGTAAATAAAGGTTTCGATATGTTCATATCAATATGAATTATGTATGTTCTTAAATCTCTTTTGTTTAAATTCATAAAAATATAAAAATCACCATCATGAAACAAATTATACCTCTCTTTACTAATTGTATAAACAATAACTTAACACTGGTAGAAAATGGCAAGAGTAAATAGTCCATAGTTATTTCGGTGTCGGCAGATACCCTTATTTTAAAAGCTGCTAAAGAGCTTCAGAAATATGTGATGTAACCTCCGGGGCTGAACTACCTGCTACAAACTCTTTGGTTAAGGACTTTTAGGGAAAGGCTGTTTTTACTGGATTGATTCTTGACGGAGTTTCTTCAGAGAGTGAAATCAGATACGTAGCAGATTCCGGAAACATTTTTATAGGAGGAGAAAGCGGCATAAGCACTCTATATTCGACCTACTCATTTATTTAACACCATCTTGGCGTTAAGATTCTTGCTCCTGATGCAGAGACAATTCCTACAGTTATATCTCTCAATCTATTATTTCGGGAAACTTGTCACTTTTCGACAAATTACTTTTCAGATATCCGATTAAAGCCTTGGCCTGATTTTGACACGAATAATAATCCTTTAACCGTGATGTATTAAGTGTTCTTAATCTAAGAACATCTATGCACTCCCTTATAGAGTCACTATTATCTTCAAGAAATACTATTCCATCATAATATTTTGCCAGATCGACATAAGAAGGAACTTTACTGGCTATTATTGGAATACCGGTAACAGCAAACACCAATGCTTTGAAGCTACTATGTCCACTATTGTATTTATCGTCATAAACCCGTGGTAGTAACGCAATATCACAATTAAGCAGATCCTTAGGGAAGTTGTTATAATCCCATTTTATAAAACGATACTGGAATTTCAGTGTTGAGATATTCTTATCTGTTATTAAGATAATTCTATTATTTATCTCTTCGGCATAACGATTTAAAAAATAACCCTTTTCACTAACTCCTGACCATCCAAAAACAGGATTATCAAAGTTTATATCTTTTTTTGTATATTTAAAATAGCTCAGATTAACCGGGTCTTCAAATGTGAAAACAGACTGGCAGTGAGGTTGAGCTAAGCGTGTAATTTGATTAGATGCACAGATAAGGCCATCGGCATGCTTTGCAATTTTGTGTGCATACTTTAACCTGACCTCATTAATCTCTTCGTTTAAGTCAAAAAGGTTTATACATGTGTCAAAATATACCCTCTTACTTATGATCTTGGCAAAACGAAGCATCCAATAATATTTCCTCTTTGATTTTCGATAGATAATAGCAGCATCATAATGCTTAAAATAATTATTTACTGAGACGTCGACACCCAACGCTTTGTAATGCTCAATTATCTGCATTATACGTATCCATGTTGAAGCTGCTGCCTTATTGTAGTCAGTTTCAATATTGGTAAAAAAGAGCCCCAGTTTAAATCTTTTTTCTTTTCTCTGGTTTAATAATTTCAAAATGACATCAAGTTTTGTTTGAGTACAAAACTACAAATTTATTTGTTTCATTTTTATTTTTAACTTTGACTCTTACAAAAAAAAATTAAACTAATTTCTTATGTTTATTGTAACCGGAGGGGCTGGCTTTATTGGAAGCAACCTCGTTAGAATGTTAAACAAGCAAGGGATAACAGATATTATTATAGTTGATAATCTGGGTCACTCTCAGAAATACCTGAACATGAACCGACTCTCCTTTTCTGATTATATTGACAAAAAAGATTTCCCGGAGAAAATTAGTACGCTTGGTAAAATTGAAGGGGTTCTTCATCAGGGTGCTTGTTCGGCAACCACGGAGTCAGATGCCAATTACCTTATTAAAAACAACTACGAATATTCAAAAAATCTATTGCACTTTTGCCTTGACAATAGTGTTGATTTCATTTATGCTTCCAGTGCATCTGTATACGGCAATGGGAATAACGGATTTAAAGAAGACCCGGCTTGCGAATATCCGCTGAATGGTTACGCTTTCTCGAAGTTCATTTTCGACAACTACGTACGAAGGGTATATTCGGCTACTGAGCAGAAGAGCAAAATTGTTGGTCTGAGGTATTTTAATGTTTACGGATATCAGGAGAATCACAAGGGAAGTATGGCCTCCGTTCCGTTTCATTTCTTTAATCAGGCAAATGAGACGGGTGAGATTAAAGTTTTTGAAGGAAGTGAAAACTTTTTAAGAGACTTTGTTTTTGTTGATGACGTGGCCGATGTAGTGAAGTTCTTTATGGAAAGTGATAAAAGTGGCATTTACAATTGCGGTACAGGAGAGGAGCGTTCATTTGTTGACATGGCTAATATCTTCACGTCCCTCTATGGCAACTGTTCTATAAATACGATTCCGTTTCCCGACCATTTGACAGGAAAATATCAGGCATTTACAAAAGCCGATACGGCAAACCTTCGGAATGCAGGATACGGTAAAAAGTTTACATCATTAGAAGAGGGGCTAAAGAGATACCTGACTCAACTAAAAAAAAGTAACGGATACTTTTAATGAATACAATATTAGTTTATGAAACCTGAGATATCAATAGTTACAGCGACTTATAACAGAGCACACATACTACCTGATACAATAAATAGTGTTTGTAGTCAATCGTTTAAAAACTGGGAACACATTATTATTGATGATGGCTCTACTGACAATACTGCTGATGTTGTTGCAGGGTTTATGAAAACTGATTCACGTATTAAATACATACCGCTGGAAAAGAATACGGGGCAAAGTAATGCAATGAATAAAGGTATTAAAGAGGCCAATGCTTCATTAATTGCTTTTATAGACTCCGACGATAAGCTACATCCTAAATATCTGAAAAACCAGAAATCCTTTTTTAAAAATCATCCTAAATCAGGACTATGTTACGTTGGGGCTGATTACTATTCTAATAATAAACATACCCATACTGTGCATCCTCAAGTATCAGGAAATCTAGAAAAATTCTTATTCACTAATTTAAAAGGATTAGGTTCCAGTTCTTCAATAACAGTTCGAGAATTTGTATTTAAAAAAGCAGGGTATTTTGATACTCTGATGCCCTCTCAGAAGGATTTAGATTTCTTAGTAAGAGTAGCAAGACTCTTTCCAATAGGCTATATTGATAATTGTAATACAATTATGCGTTCAGACTCTGACAACCGCATCTCAGACAATGCAAAATCAATAATAGAGGGAGAGATCATCTTTATTAACAAATATGAAAACAGAATAAAGGAACTTGGGCTCTATCACCATGTAGCCCGAAAGTTAGCCCGCAAATACGCTCTCTATCAGAAAAATCTGCCAATGGCATACCGATATCTGTTAAAGTCGATTAAATCAAAACCAACCTATTTATATGCATATCTGTATGCATTTAAGTTACCAATGCTTTATTTAAAAAGAAAAATATGAAACGTGCATTTGTTACCGGTGCTGATGGATTTATAGGCTCTCATTTGGTAGAGTTACTTCTTGAAAAAAGATACTCTGTAAAAGCTCTTTCACAATATAACTCCTTTAACAACTGGGGATGGTTAGAGGATATCCCGGCTCATTCCAAACTGGAAGTTGTTAGTGGTGATATACGTGACCCTCATTTTTGCAAAGAGATGATAAAAGATGTTGATACCGTTTTTCACCTGGCAGCACTTATCGCCATACCTTACTCATACATTGCCCCTGACAGCTATATTGATACCAATATAAAAGGGACTTTAAACATAGTACAAGCTGCTAAAGAGAATGGAAATATCAGAGTTATCCACACTTCTACTTCAGAAGTATATGGTACTGCTCAATATATTCCCATCGACGAAAAACATCCTAAGCAGCCCCAATCTCCCTACTCTGCCTCAAAAATAGGAGCCGATGCCATAGCTATGAGTTTCTACAATGCCTTTGCATTACCTGTTACCATTGCCAGACCATTCAACACTTATGGCCCCCGACAATCAGCTCGGGCAATTATTCCAAGCATCATAACACAAATAGCATCCGGTATTCAGGAAATTAAATTGGGTGATCTATCGCCTACTCGTGACTTTAACTATGTGAAAGACACCTGCAAGGGATTTATTGCGCTGGCCGAAAGCGAAAGTACTATAGGGAAAGAGATTAATATAGCTACCAACAGCGAGATATCAATGGGAGATGTCCTAAATCTAATTAAAAGCATCATGAAAAGTGATGTTGAATTTACTGTTGATGAACAACGACTAAGACCTGAAAAATCAGAAGTTTTCAGGCTCTATGGAGACAATACTCTTATTAAAGAGCTTACAGAATATGCTCCTGCATACACATTGGAGGATGGTTTAGCCGAGACAATAAAGTGGCTTACAAACTCTAATAATCTTAAGAAGTATAAACCATCTATTTACAATGTTTAATTATGTGGGAAGTCCCTCTTTTTGACCTTAATTATGATAACGCTGAGTCAGGTGCGGTACAAGAAGTTTTAAATAGCAAATGGCTGACAATGGGTGAAAAGACTCAAGCTTTTGAACATAAGTTTGCCAAAATGCTTGACGACTCTGCTGTACAATGCAATTTCGTTGCTAACTGCACATCTGCTCTATACATGTCACTTCTGTCACTTAACTTAAAGAGCGACGATGAGATTATTATTCCTGCCCTTACTTTTGTTGCTGATATAAATGCTGTAACAATGGCAGGGGCTAAAGCGGTATTGGCTGACAGCAGTTCTTTATCCGATTGGAATATCTCGGCTGATACTATTAAACCATTAATTACAGATAAAACAAAAGCTCTTATCGTGGTACATTTCGCAGGTTTCCCCTGTGATATGGATCCAATTATTGAGTTATGCAGGCAGCACAATATATTTCTTATCGAAGATGTTGCTCACGCTCCGGATGCCACCTACAAAGGGAGAAAATGTGGAACAATTGGGGATGTTGGATGCTTTAGTTTTTTTACAAATAAAAATCTCTCCACCGGAGAGGGCGGAATGATCTCAACAAAGAAACCTGAACTTCATGAACGACTTAAACTATTGCGCTCACACGGTATGTCATCATTAACTCTTGACAGACATAAGGGCAGAGCTATTACATACGATGTGATACAACCTGGATTAAATTTTCGTTCTGACGAGATACATGCAGCATTGGGTTTAGTTCAGTTAGAAAAATTGTCTAAAGCCAATAGGAAGCGTAAAACAATATCTGATAATTACCGAAACCTTCTATCCTCAATAGATGAGATATCAATCCCTTTCAATTCTACCACTAACTCAGAACCTGCCTATCATATATTTCCTGTTTTGTTAGATGAAAATATAGATAGAATAAAAGTTATTCATTCATTAAAAAAAGATGGTATCCAATCAAGTATTCATTATCCGTCAGCTCATCAATTCAGTGCATATAAGCATATTTCATTAAATCCAACTCCCATCGCCGATACTATATCGG
>JALVBA010000028.1 GCA_027010905.1 Marinilabiliaceae bacterium | reverse complement strand
ACCCAATTCCGGATTTTTCGCCCAATTGGGTTGCTCAAACTTTATTGTCAGATCAGAAAATAACTCCATGCTTTTTTCTTTAAAAATACTTAAAAGTATTTTTGCGTACAACCTTTTCAACTACTAAGTTTACAGAGCATTACACTTTATAAACAGACACTAATTAGTTTTGCATCCACAATCTTATATAGCTTATCGGAGCGTCGTATCTTCAAATCAACCGGCATTGAGAAACGCTCTCCTTTAACCGACTTTTTCACCGGTTTAAGATCAACTCTCATCTCCTCCACCCTCAGCTGAACAACTCCTGTTGTGGGGCCGGTAATTAAAACTTCATCTCCAACTGACAGCTCTTGAGTCTCCATAAGAAACTCGGCCACCTTGATTTTAGGGAAGTAGTTCATCCCTTTCCCAATATATATTTTCTTTTTAGTAGCTCTTGAACCATAGTTCTTACTCCATTCACCAATCTTCTGCCCCAGATAGTAGCCATCCCAAAAGCCACGGTTGAAAACAGCAGACAGCCGTTGATCCCACTCATCGGTTTTCTCATCGGTAAATGTATCGTCAGCCACAGCACTGATAGCTTCGTCGTAACATTCACAAACTGTTCTTACGTACTCTGCTGAGCGGGCACGCCCTTCAATCTTCAGTACTCTTACTCCTGCATCAAGCATGATATTAAGAAAATGAATAGTTTTCAAATCCTTTGGTGACATGATATATTCATTATCCACCTCAAGCTCTTTACCGGTCTCCTTTTCAGTTACCACGTAGCCTCTTCGGCACGGCTGCAAACAGGCACCTCTGTTGGCTGACGAGTTAAGCTGATGAAGGCTGAGGTAACACTTACCCGAAACAGCCATGCAGAGTGCTCCATGCGAAAACATCTCAATCTTTATCAGCTCTCCTGCCGGACCGGTTATCTGCTCTTCCTGGATGGCTCTGTAAATCTCCTTCACCTGCTCCATGTTCAACTCACGAGCCAACACAACAACATCGGCAAAACGACTGTAGAACTTTAGCGATTCGGTATTTGAGATATTTACCTGTGTGGAGGCATGAACCTCTACACCAATGGAGTTTGCATAATTTATGGCCGACTGGTCGGAGGCAATAATTGCTGTAACTCCATACTCTTTGGCAGCATCAACAATCTTACGCATTAATGGTAGCTCTTTGTCGTAAATAACGGTATTTACAGTAAGGTATGTCTTAATTCCATTCTCTTTGCTGATTGATACAATCTCCTTAAGGTCCTCTATTGTAAAATTATTTGATGATTTTGCTCTCATATTTAGCTGCTCAATTCCAAAATATACAGAATCGGCATTCCCCTGAATGGCTGCCATTAGTGATTCGTACGAACCAACCGGAGCCATCAACTCAACATCCTCTCTTCTAAGCTTATTTGCCATTAGATTTCCAACTTTTAATTTCCGCAAAAGTAATAGAATTAATTAACTAAAGAAGAGGTATGCCATGGCAATAGCTGCAATAATTCCAGCAAAATCAGCAATTAAACCACAAGCAACAGCATAGCGTGTTTTCTTAATTCCCACTGATCCGAAATAGACAGCAAGAATATAAAATGTGGTATCGGTAGCTCCCTGCAGAGTACTGGCAGTACGTCCTACAAATGAGTCTACACCGTAAGTATTAATTGCATCAATCATCATCCCCCTGGCTCCGCTTCCACTGAGAGGTCTCATCAGAGCAGTAGGTAGGGCTTCAACAAAACGGGTGTCAACACCCATAAATCCAAATAGAGTCCGTGCTCTATCAACAATAAAATCCATTCCTCCTGAGGCTCGGAAAACTCCAATAGCAACAAGGATGGCTACCAGAAACGGAATTATCTTAATTGCAATATTGAAACCATCTTTAGCACCTTCGATGAAGGCATCGTATACATTAACTTTTTTGCGCATTGCCATTAAAATGAAAACCACAATAATGGAAAAAAGAATAAGGTTGGCTGCTACCATAGAAATGGCATCAATCTGTTGGCGGGGAAGAGTGCTAAGCCAGTAGATAAATCCCCCAATCAGAGCTGAAAAACCACCAAGGTAGGCAAGAATAACCTTGTCCCACAATTTTATTCGCTGAACCAAAGCAACTGAAATAACACCAACAATGGTGCTAAAAAAAGTAGCCAATAAAATAGGTAGAAATATATCAGAAGGGTTAACTGCTCCTCGCTGAGTCCGGATAACCATGATGCTTACAGGAATGATTGTTAGTCCGGATGTATTGAGAACCAAGAACATAATTTGTGCATTGGAGGCCGTGTCTTTTGTTGGATTACTTTCTTGTAACTGCTCCATAGCCTTCAGTCCCATGGGGGTTGCCGCATTGTCGAGACCCAACATATTTGCAGCTATATTCATTAACATACTTCCGTAAGCGGGATGGTTTTTTGGTAATTCAGGAAATAGCCGGTTGAAGAATGGGCCTATGGCTTTTGACAGTAGGCGTATCATTCCACCTTTCTCACCAATACGCATTATTCCCAACCATAAAGTTAAAGCACCCGTTAGCCCCAAAGAGATATTAAAGCCCGTTTTTGCATTGTCGAACGTAGCTTGAATAAGTTGAGGAAAGATATCGTAATCACCAAAAAAGATAAGTCGAACCAACCCTGTAGCAAAGGCGATAAGGAAAAATGATATCCATAAATAGTTCAGAGCCATAAAAATTTGGATTTTGTATCACTAACTTTAACAAAGGAAAAAAATATCATTGTAATTAAAAAATAAAGTGGCACTATTTTCAATCTATTACTTATATTTGTGGTAATATTAATAAAAGCGACTTTAATTGAAATGATATATAGACAATCAAAAGTGGTAGTTATACTATTGATGTTTTTTATTACTGCTAACCGGATATTATTATCTCAGAATTATAAAATAGAGGTCTTCGTCAGCGAACAGCCAAATGAGGAGGTTGTGCTTGGAAGTGTTAAGGGGGATAAGTTTACTCCTGTAGATACTGTTATGCCTGAAGCAGGGAACATTACTTTTGAGCTTTCGAATGATGATGCCATAGGAGTGTACAGACTTTTATTGGGGCAAACGGTTTACGCTCAGGTTATGCATGAGGCTCCACAGAAAATTGATTTTATCTTTAACCATGAGGACTGCATCTTAAAGTCAAACTTTAATTCTCCTGCCGACAGCTTGCAGGTAATAGCGTCGAAAGAGAATAAGGTTTGGATACGATTCTTACGTTTAGAAAAAGCCTATTCTAAGCAACTAACCGATTTAGTCACACAGATTAATTATTTTCAGGCTAAGCCGGATGATAATTACTACACTGATATACGTAAGAAGAGTGTTGTAAAAAAGTACAATGAAATTCAGCAAAAGCGAAATTCATTAGTTAGCTTAACAGCAAAAAAATGTCTGGGACTGTTTGCATCAAAAATGATTAAAATGTATTCAGAACCTTTTATGGACGGTAATCTCACTGAAAAGGAGAGAAACTTGCTGTTTGAGAAAGACTACTTTAAGAAGTTAGACTTTTCAGATGAAATCCTGATAAATAGTCCGGTGTACACAAAAAAGGTGTACACATACTTGATTGCATACATAAAGAAGGATCTTCAGCACGGAGAAAAAATCAGAGAGATGAATATTGCTGTTGATGAGATAATTGAAAATACAAGCTCCAATAAAGTAGTCGGGGATTTTGTTGTAGAATTTTTGATGCGTGGTTTTGAAATACTTAAACTGAATGAGGTACTACAACATATTGCTGAGATATACACCCCCAACTCCTCCTGTGAGGATGGTGATAAATCAACTTTAGTTCGTAGACTTAATTCCCAAAAGATGTTACCTGGAACTCTGGCTCCTGAATTTTCATTAATTGGTGTTGCAGGAGATTCCGTCTCGCTTTCAAATATCAGCAGTAAGTATAAGCTGATTGTTTTTTGGGCTTCATGGTGTCCGCATTGCGAGCAGCTATTGCCGGATTTATACCAGTGGTATCTAAACAGAGATATAGATATTGAAGTGGTTGCTGTTTCAATTGATGAAAATCAGGATGATTGGAGAGCGTTTGTGACTGAAAGGGGTTACAACTGGATTAATTGCAGCGAACCTGAGAAGTGGGATGGAAGGGTAGCAGTTGCATATGACATTTATGCCACTCCTACCATGTTTCTCCTTGACAAAGAAAATCTCATTATTTCAAAACCTTTGACATTTAATGAGTTTCTAGATACTACAATGAGTTTGACGGAATAGGTGTAACTTGAACAATCTGACTTAACTCATTTTTTATTTGTTATAAGTAAAAAAAC
>JALVBA010000027.1 GCA_027010905.1 Marinilabiliaceae bacterium | reverse complement strand
ACACAAATATCATAAAATTTTCAGTGAACAAAATGAAAATGAAGTTAATTCATGTTAAATGAATAAAAGCACATGTAGTCAGTAGGTTACGGACTATTAGGTTGTGTGGAATTTAGATTATCTGCCATGAAAGAATTGTGAATTTTATCAGTTTGTTTTTTCATGTTATTTTTTTGAACTTATTCAAATATTCCTTAGGATTTATTCAGTAAAAAAAGTAGTTTTTCAATTTATTTTTAGAGGCGATGTTCTCCCATTCTTTCATAGGAAGGTCGAGAGGGGCATTTAACTGTTGACATCTTGGTATCATTATGCACATCCCCTATTCCATTCTCTCATAAAATGCACAAAACTCCGTTAGTCCACAATGAAAGCATTTTGGCTTACGGGCATTGCAAACATATCGTCCATGCAGAATTAACCAGTGATGAGCAATGGAGAGAAGCTCTTCGGGGATATACTTTACAAGCTGTTTCTCGGTATCGAGAGGCGTTTTAGAATTTGTGGCAAGCCCTATTCGTGCCGACACTCTGAATACGTGGGTGTCAACAGCCATTGCGGGTTTGTTGAATACAACTGAAGTGATTACGTTAGCTGTTTTCCTGCCCACTCCCGGAAGTTTCTGAAGCTCTTTAATGTCGTCAGGTACTACACCTTTAAACTCTTCAATCAAAACATTAGCCATACCAACCAGATGTTTGCTTTTGTTGTTTGGGTAGCTGCATGTCTTTATCAAATGAAAGATATCTTCAGGAGTGGCCGTTTTCATGTCGAAAACAGTAGGGTACTTTTCAAATATAGCCGGAGTAAGTATATTCACTCTCTTGTCGGTGCACTGAGCCGAAAGTATTACCGCAACAAGCAGCTCGTATGGGGTTGAATAGTTAAGCTCTGTTTCCGCAACAGGCATGTGTACTTTAAAGTACTCTATAAACTTCTCAAATCGCTCTTTCTTTGTCATGCTAATATGGAGTTATCTACTATGTGACTATATATCTTTTTTCTAAATATTCAATCCAGAGTTTGAAGTTTTCATTATTATAAGGTTTTTATAAAAATAACAGCAAGCTTACAGCCATCACCATCATACCTGCCACCATACCGTAAATTGAGAGGTGGTGCTCGCCATATTCGCGTGCCGCAGGCAGTAACTCATCAAGACTAATAAATACCATAATACCGGCAACAGCGGCAAACAGAATCCCGAAAGTGAGCGGTCCCATAAATGGCATCAGTATCAGATAGCCTATTATAGCTCCTATAGGTTCCGACAGTCCGGATAGGAAACTTAACCTGAAAGCTTTTTTCTTATCTCCTGTGGCATAATATATAGGTACCGAAACGGCAATGCCCTCCGGTATGTTGTGTATGGCAATGGCTACAGCAATGGCAATACCCAGACTGGGGTTTTGCAGAGCTGCCGTAAATGTGGCCAATCCTTCAGGGAAGTTGTGGATACCAATTGCCAGGGCAGTCATTAGCCCCATCCGCATCAGTTTTTTATTTTTGTGCTTGTCCTTGTTCTCACCGCTCATCTCCTCAATGGAGTGCATCTCATGCGGATTCTCTTCAGTTGGAATGAGCTTATCTATCAGGGCAATGAAAATCATCCCGCCGAAAAAAGCAAGTACGGTGTAAAAGGTTCCCATCTTATCTCCGAAAGCTTCAGACAGCGACTCTTTAGCTTTGAAAAAAATCTCAACAAAAGAGACATAAATCATAACACCGGCTGAAAATCCCAGTGAAATAGATAAAAAGCGAGTATTGGTTCGTTTAGCAAAAAATGCCATTGTACTTCCAATACCGGTACTTAACCCGGCAAACAGGGTAAGACCAAAGGCAAAAAGCACATTATTTATTTCCATAAAAAAATATTTAATCAAAGTAACACTATAAATGCTATTTCAACAAGCATCTAGTGTGATTATTGATGAAAACGTAAAAAGGGGGTGATTAATTGAAATCAGCATCTCAAAATAACATTAACTGATTTTACCTAAATTTGCACAAAAAACTGATGCAGCATATAGAGCCATATCAAAGATGGGAGGGAGTCTACAACAGCTATAAGGATACGCGATCTCCTTTTTACGGACATAAGCACGATCCGTATTTATGCCGGAATACAATTTATGATCATTACATTCACCCTGCATGGGATGAGTTCGGTTCAAATACCCTCTACATGAAACTGCTTTTTGTTGATTACGATAAGGGTGCTGCTATTATTGAGTTGATGGGAGAGTGGAATGATTGTCTCTACAACGACATCATGCATTTTAAACGAAATATTGTTGAGCATCTTGAAGAGAACAACATCTCAAAATTTATTCTTATTGGCGAAAATGTGCTGAACTTTCACTTCTCAGATGACTCATACTACGAAGATTGGTTTAACGATATTGAAGATGGTTGGATAGCTGCAATCAATTTCAGAGAGCATGTTCTTACTGAGTTCGATAAAATAGGCCTCTATAACTATCTTATTTACGATGGTGTTTTTAACGAAATAAAGTGGCGTACCGTTAGTCCCGATAAACTAATTGATGCTCTTGATGCCATTATGAACAGGTCACTTAATCCGTAATTCTATTTGCACCTGAAATTGTAAAAATCATTACCGAAAATAATACTATTCCATAACGTAATAATTTGTAATTTAGCAGTCTTTTAAAACTTGTATCGATAAGAATAGTGTCACGATGAAGAATAAATTGGTTATTTACAACAGCTTAACAAGAAAGAAAGAGGCTTTTACAACTATAACTCCCGGGCATGTAGGAATGTATGTTTGTGGTCCTACGGTATACGGAGACCCTCATCTGGGACACGCCCGACCGGCAATTACTTTTGATATCCTTTTTCGATATCTTTCCCATTTAGATTACAAAGTGAGGTATGTCCGTAATATTACCGACGTAGGCCATCTCGAGGCTGACTCGGACGATGGAGAGGATAAAATTGAGAAGAAGGCACGCCTTGAAAAGCTGGAGCCAATGGAGATTGTTCAGTTCTACACCGACCGCTACCATGAGTTTATGGAAAGGCTGAACAATAAAAAACCAAGTATCGAACCCAGAGCTTCAGGTCATATTATTGAACAGTTGCAGATTGTGGATAAAATAATGGATAAGGGCTACGGATACGAGAGTGACGGATCGGTATACTTTGATGTTGTAAAGTACAATGAGAATTATAAATATGGTGAGCTGTCAGGCAGGGTTTTGGAAGATCTGCTCAACACCACCCGTGAGCTCGAGGGGCAGTCGGCTAAACGAAATAGTGCTGACTTTGCATTGTGGAAGAAGGCAACTCCGGAGCACCTTATGCGCTGGCCATCAAAATACAGTAACGGTTTTCCGGGTTGGCATCTCGAGTGCTCGGCTATGAGTACTAAGTATCTGGGTGAGCAGTTTGATATTCATGGAGGTGGAATGGATCTGCTCTTCCCTCATCACGATTGTGAGATAGCTCAAAGTACAATTGCTAACGGTAAGTCTCCTGCAAAATACTGGATGCACAACAACATGATTACCATCAATGGTAAGAAGATGGGTAAATCGTTGGGTAACTTCATCACACTTGAGGAGTTTTTCACAGGTAGCCACGAACTGCTCGAAAGAGCCTACTCGCCAATGACTATCCGCTTTTTTATCCTACAGGCTCACTACAGAAGTACTGTTGACTTTTCAAACGAAGCACTGCAGGCTGCCGAAAAAGGTTATCAGCGTTTGATGGAGGGTTTGGTGAAGATGGAGAAAGCTGTTGCAGGAAATAAATCAACATTTGATGTTCAGGAATGGATAACAAAATGTTACAATGCAATAGATGATGACCTTAACTCTCCTATTCTGATTGCACATCTTTTTGAGGGAGTAAAGCACATTAATAATCTTTTGTCAGGAAAGAGTACATTGATAGAGGCCGACCTGGAGATATTCAAATCAACCATGAAACTCTTCTCGTTCGACATATTAGGTTTTGTTACGGAAGAGCAGAGCACTTCGGCAGATAATAGTATGCTTAGCGATGTTATTAATCTGTTGTTAAATTTGCGTATGGAGGCAAAAGCCAATAAAGATTGGGCCACTTCGGATAAGATACGTGACCAATTGCAACAACTGGGTTTGATAATTAAAGATACCAAAGATGGTTTTGAGTGGGAGATGAAATAGGTGCAGAAGTAATTTATAAACACCCTGTCAGCAGTCGCAGACTCTGACAGCGGTACTTTAGGCAGAAGCTGGAAGATAAAAGCTGAGCGATAGCGAAATCCCGAGCATCGGGATAAAAAGTAAAAAGTAAAAAGTAAAAAGTAAAAAGTAAAAAGTAAAAAGTAAAAAGTAAAAAG
>JALVBA010000026.1 GCA_027010905.1 Marinilabiliaceae bacterium | reverse complement strand
CTACGGGCACCGAAACCGCCAAACGCTCGTCTACTGCTGCTAGTAAAAATGTTTGTGTGCCTCCTCCAGAAGCTCCGGTTGCAGCAATTCTTTCGGTGTCAACTTCAGGCAAATTGCTGAGAAAATCGACGCCCCGAATACTGTTCCATAACTGTATCTTTAAAGTTTTAGGACGCTCGTGTTCCCAGCCAGCTTCGCGCATCTGACCGTAGCCAACCATGTCGTACGATAAAACTACAGCCCCCATTTTTGCCAACATTGCACAACGTTTTTGCATATCTATGCGATATCGCCCATAATCATCTGCACTCGACCAGTGTCCGTGCGGACAAAGTATTGCAGGTGATTTTGTGTAGGTATCTAGCGGTTTATATAAACTGCCAGTAACAAAAACTCCCGGAAAACTTTCGAATGCAACATTTATTACCGAATATCCGTTGTGCTCGCGATAGTTTCGGTAGATTACATTTTGATAGGTTTTTGCGGGAAGCGGAGATAACTCTGCACCGGTTAAGATTCCCTGACGAATAATCTCTGCTCGTTGTTCCCACTCGTCAACCGTACTGTAACTTTCAGCAAAACGTTTCAATTGTTCAACTGCCTCTTTTTCAGTTTGATATTGACCAGTACAAAGCATTGATTTTTCCGTTTCTTGGGCAGAAACTGTAAAATGCATACTCTGAAAAAATAGGAAAATACTGAAAATAATGACTGTAGAAGATAGATGAATTATGTTCATTTTTTTGATTTTAGTTTAGTTAGCTTCATATAGTTTTCAGATTCAAAGATAATAATATATACATAAAATGTATAATAATAAAACACCGGTGATAACGATAATTTGTGTAGATTTGTGTAAATTCGTTGCATTAGTGGTTAAAAATGAAAATATGAATATTATCAATAGAAACACATTCATTATAGTTACACTATTCATGGCAACTCTTCTCTCATGTTGTTGCCAGTCGAATACTAAAAGGAATAGTAAGGAATCCGCCTTACTTCCTGCAAATACTCTGTCAGCAAAAGAGAAAGCCGATGGATGGCAGCTACTATTTGATGGCAAGACCATGAATCATTGGAGAGGCATAGGAATAACCGGCATACCGGAAAATCATTGGAAAGTCGAAGACGGATGTATCAGAAAGATTGACTCCGGCCTTGTCCCTACACTTCCTGACGGTCAGCCGGTAAAAGGTGGAGACTTAATTACTGACACAACGTTTAATAACTTCATCCTGAAGTTTGAATGGAAAGTAGCAATGAGTAGCAATAGTGGAGTAAAATATAACGTTATTGAGGAGTACTCCTTGAAACAAGGGATGAAAGGTGCATTGGGTTTTGAATATCAGGTTATCGATGATATTAACAACAAGGACATCTCAAAACTAACTCATACAGCTGCTTCACTGTATGATTTAATTGTAACAAAAAACAAACATCTAAAACCTGTTGGTAAGTTCAATACCGGGATGATTGTATTCAACAAAAATCATGGGGAGCACTGGTTAAATGGTGTTAAGGTGGTAGAGTATCAACTCAACTCTCCTGAATTTCATGAGCTGTTTAGAAATAGTAAATACCGAAACTACAGCGATTTCAATAAGCATAAAGTTGCCCGCATCGCCCTGCAAAACCACGGAAATGATTGTTGGTTTCGTAATATCAAAATCAAAAGGTTAAAAGACTAAAAACTATATCTATTCATTAAAATCCTACTATCATGAAAAAAAGTATCTCGAGAAGAGAGTTTGTAAAAAAAGGATCGCTTGGAGTTGCTGCCGGGTCGGTATTGATGTCGGCAAGTGCTAAATCATATTCACGTATCATGGGCTCAAATGACAGAATTAACATGGCTGTAATTGGGATACGTGGACGAGGAAGCTCACATATTAATAATTTTTTAGATATTAAAGGTGTGCACTTGAAATATCTTGTGGATGTTGATGAAAACCAGTTTAACCGAAGATTAAAAGAGGTGGAAGCGCAAGCCGGATACACTCCGCAGACTGAATGGGATATGCGACGTGTATTTGACGATAAGGATATAGATGCTGTGTCTGTTGCTACTCCAAACCATTGGCATGCTCTGGCTTCTATTTGGGCAGCTCAAGCCGGTAAGCATGTTTATGTTGAGAAGCCTGCTTCACACAATGTGTGGGAAGGAACAAAGATGATTGAGGCAGCCCGTAAATATAATGTTATGATGCAGGTGGGATTCCAAAACCGCTCATTTGTAAATACCAACAGGGCAATCAAATTTATCAGAGATGGTAAGTTGGGTGATATTTACATGACCCGTGGGTTGTGTTTCAAGCCACGACCGGATATTGGCAATTACCCTGACGGATCGATGAAAGATGGTGAGAAGTTCAGGATGAATCTGGAGAGTAGCAGTTACGAAACACCCTATACTCAGGCGTATCTCGACAAGGTGCACTACGATATGTGGTTAGGACCGGCTCCTAAAAGGCCATTCAACAGAAACAGGTTTCATTACAACTGGCACTGGAATTGGGATTACGGTAACGGCGACACCGGGAATCAGGGCCCTCATCAGTTCGATGTGGCTCGATGGGCTTTAGGCAAAGATGAGTTACCAAAGAGAGTTAGCTCGGTAGGAGGATACTTTGCATATAAATCGGCACAAAACACTCCTAATGTTCAAAGTTCATTCTTTGAGTACGGAGATGGAAAAATTCTTGAATTCGGTACCCGAGGGCTCTTCACAAATCCTGAAGGTATACTTCTTCCTGACATTAACATTACTGCCAACGGAAAGATATCTGCATATTCAAATGCTGAGCCTGTAAAAATCGGTACAATTGTTTTGGGTACTGAGGGATGGATGCAGATTGATTCAGGTGGAAACTGGCAAACATTCTTCGGACGTAAGAATGAGCCGGGACCAACATCAGGAGAAAAGGATGATTCGTACAATCCTCTTGACCTTACCGGTGGAGGTGGTGGCGGTATATTCGAAAACTTTATTGCTGCTGTTAGAGCTCGTGACCATAAGATATTAACAAGTGATGTTGAATCAGGACACATGTCTACTGTACTTCCGCTAATAGCTAACATCTCATATCGTGTTGGCCGAGAACTAAGACTTGATGGACAGGAAGAGACATTTATCAAAGATAAAGAGGCTAACAAATTACTCACACGCGATTACAGAGATGATTATTTTGTACCAAAAAATGTTTAAGCTATGAGACACATATTTCTATTTACTTTAATCAGCCTGCTTATTGTGGGCTGCTCACCCTCCCCTAAAAAGAAAAACGCTGAAATGCCGAAAATTACTATTGTTAAAGATGATTCGGGGCAGAAGGTAGATGTCTTTGTTGATGGTAAGCTATTTACCTCTTACCTCTACAACGATACAATCTCGGTATTAAAAAAACCTGTTCTCTATCCTCTTATTTCTCCAAACGGAGTGGATATCACACGGGGCTATCCTCTCAATCCTAGACCCGGTGAGAGAACTGACCATCCACACCATATTGGTTTATGGTTCAACTATGGAGATGTGAACGGACTGGACTTCTGGGGCAATTCAGATGCTATTCCAAAGGAGCGAAGAGATGAATTGGGAACCATCAGAAACGAAAAAATAACTGAAATTATAAATATTAACGGAAAGGCTGAACTCTCTGTTTTGGCAAACTGGTTGAAGCCTGATAGTTCTATATTGCTGAAAGAGAACACAACATTCAGTTTTATTGTGAAAGATAGTGTTCGGATTATCGACAGAACAACAATACTGACTGCGCAAAATGAGAAGGTTGTTTTTAACGATACCAAAGAGGGGATGTATGGAGTACGTGTTGCCCGCCAATTAGAACACCCAAGCAACAAACCTGTCACATTAAGTGACGCTCACGGTAATAAAACAGAAGTTGCTGTTTTAGATAATACGGGAGTAACCGGACACTACATTAGCAGTAATGGAGTAGAAGGAATGGATGTTTGGGGCAAAAGAGCACAATGGATGATTCTTAACGGAACTATTGATTCAAAGGATGTGAGTATAGTTATCATGGATAATCCTTCCAACCCCGGCTATCCTACTTATTGGCACGCCAGAGGCTACGGTTTGTTCGCAGCCAACCCACTTGGTCAGAAAACATTTAGTAATGGCAAAGAGGAGTTGAACTACACCCTGAATCCAAACGAGAGTGTTACTTTCAAATATCGTGTTGAGATACTATCCGAAAAATCAACAAAGAGCCGTATTGATAAAGATTATCAATACTTTATAAAGGGAGATTAATAATTATTACAATTGAAATATGAGAAATGTAATGGTGATAACAGGGTTAGTTATATTGTTTGCTGCAAAGGCACAAACACACACCAACTAGCCCTATGTACAGAACTAACATCCTTTGCGCTGCACAACGGACAGGTTGTTGTGGAAGCAGGTGATGATCCGGTAGAGATAAAAGATTGCCACAAATTCGAAGGTATTACTTTGAGAATTGCCAGCGACGAAGTGCAAAAGTACGACCTCAAAGCCGAGAAACGTACAAGACTGATTAAATCGGGAGCTGATATCTTAATCAATGATTTCTCACAACACGAAAAACTAATTGAGACTCTTTCGAAAATTATTAACTATAATGGATAAAAAAACACTATTAAATATACTCACCGAGCGTTACCCTGCCCTCGAATCTTGTATTGACGAGATTGAGGCTGCCGCTGATTCAATAATCAATTGTTATCAGAACGGTGGTAAACTTCTGATTTGTGGAAATGGTGGCAGTGCAGCTGATGCCGACCATATCGTTGGCGAACTATTGAAGAGCTTCTCTAAAAATAGACCTGTACAGGCAGGTTTTGCAGATGATTTGAAAGGTGTCTCACCTGAACGTGGAGAGCTTTTATCTGAGAAGCTTGAGCGAGGCCTCCCTGCAATCTCACTCAATTCACATGCTGCACTTATCTCAGCAATCTCAAATGATATTGGAGGTGACTTTATATACGCTCAACAGGTTCTGGGCTACGGAAACAAGGAGGACATCCTGATTGGTATTACAACATCCGGAAACTCGCAAAACATTATTGATGCTGCAATTACGGCCAAAGCTAAAGGATTAAAAGTGATTGGTCTTACCGGAGAAACAGGAGGTAACCTAAAAGAGTATTGCGATGTCTCTATTCGCGTTCCTTCGGCAATCACACCTGTTGTTCAGGAGTATCATCTGCCGGTATACCATATTTTATGTCAGATTGTAGAACACCATTTCTATTAAAAAATAAACTCTTAAACATGCGGAAAAACAGTGTTACAGTTGAATATCACAGGTTAAAAGGATGGTTCTCATTTTATGGAGGTAGGAAAAAAACACGTATATTGTCAATATTATATGAATCAGTTTTTTTAATAAATACTTGAAAGTTAACTAACATGAATAAACTCTCATACATCACAGCTATTCTTATAGCTGTTTTACTACTCTCCGCTTGTGGCACAATACAGAAGAGCACAAAAGAGGAGACTCCATTAACTCCGGCAACGGCACTACAACACTATCTCAATAATGGCGACAAGACCTACGACCTAATAATGGCAGACACTCTGAGAGTTGAGGGCATAACTGTCTACAACCTGATTTTAACATCCCAAAAATGGCGTAAGCATATCTGGAAACATCAGTTAACCATTTTTGTTCCCAATAAAATTGAGCACAACGAGTCGTTACTCTTTATCTCCGGCGGACACATTGATGACAAAGGAGAGCCTCAGTTCAGAGGAGGATCTGACGATGACCTGACAAAGATGCTGGCAACTATTGCAAAAACAAACAGTGCAGTAACTGCAATTATACGACATGTGCCAAACCAACCTCTTTTCGGTGGTCTGGTTGAAGATGAGATAATATCTTTCACACTGCACAACTACAAAAAGGATGGCGATATGACATGGCCTCTCCTCTTCCCAATGACGAAGAGTGCTGTTCGTGCAATGGATGCTGTTCAACAATTTTCGAAAGATGAGCTTAACACCAACATTAAAAAATTTATTGTTTCGGGTGCATCCAAACGCGGATGGACAACATGGCTGACCGGTGCTTCTGACCCAAGAGTTGAAGCTATTGCTCCAATGGTAATCGACGTATTGAATATGCCAATAAGCCTAAACTATCAGATTGAAGTCTGGAAAGAGTACAGTGTTCAAATAGAAGATTACGTAAAATTGGAGATTCCTCAGAACGTTGAATCTGAATCAGGGAAAAATATTTCAACTATGGTTGATCCGTACTCCTACAGGAAAAGCCTCACAATGCCCAAGATGATTTTCATAGGTACTAATGATGAGTATTGGCCTGTTGATGCAATTAAAAATTACTACAACAGTATTCCGGGCGAGAACTATATCCATTACGTACCAAATGCAGGTCATGACCTGAGCAATACAGATTCAGCTCAACGGGCGCTAAACGCATTTTTCAACACTACCATTTCTGGAATGAACTATCCAAAATGTAGTTGGGACGCAAAACAGGAAGATAAAGGTATTGATGTTACTATGACTACTTCAGGTGATAAGTTAATTGATGCTGTTATATGGTCTGCCACATCAATAGGAGACCGCGACTTTAGAGATGAAGAGTGGAGCAGCGTTAGTTTGAAAGCAAAGAGTAAGGAGACAGTTAATGTAAAGGTTAAATATCCTGAGTCAGGGTTTAAGGCATTCTATATCGACCTGATTTACAAATCACCTGCCGGTATTAAGTATACTGAGAGTACCCGTATGTTTGTCACAAACCCATCCGGACTATTGTAGATATGAGAAGAATATCTTTTTATTAAGCGATCTGATACTTTTCACAACTAAAATTTGAAAGACTCAAATGGCAAAAACCAAAGATTGAGATTAAAGGGTATAGTTAATAGTTTTCAAAAAAATCTCTTTGCATTAGAACAGGATTTATATATCTTTGCAATCGCTAAATCAAAAATGGTTTTAACTGCGAAAATAGCTCAGTTGGTAGAGCACGACCTTGCCAAGGTCGGGGTCGCGGGTTCGAGTCCCGTTTTTCGCTCATTTATTATTAGAATGAAAAAAGTAGAGGGACGAGAAGTCTATCCCGATGGATATCGGGAAGTTCCGTTTTTCGCTCATATAATATTTAAGATAAGATAGAGACTCTCTTAGTCTCTATCTTATCTTAAAATATGCCCAGGTGGTGAAACTGGTAGACACGCAGGCTTGAGGGGCCTGTGACCGCAAGGTCGTGCAAGTTCGAGTCTTGTTCTGGGCACAAAAGAGTTCAACTTTACGGTTGAACTCTTTTTGTTACATTCTAATTACCAAAGGCCTTTTACCTGCACAGCTTAATAATTCTTATAGCACCACGTATTACAATCAGAAAGAGAACAGCTCCGAGTGAAACTTTTAGGTAGGTTATTGTAGAAACAGGAATATCGTTGAGGCAGTATGTTTTTTCGCACTTCTCGCAATAAAAGTGAAGATACGAAAAAAAAAAATGCATTTTTTAGCCTGTTTCCTTAACAAAAATGATAAAATTTCGTATGCATAAAATATATTAAATCTAAACATCTCATAATATGTCAGGTATATTTAGTAAACTATTCGGGAGTAAGTTCCCGGACACTGCAAAATACGAATCAAAAATAAACAACCTGAGAGCAGATTTTGAACGCTTTCAGGAGTATGAAGGTTCAAACTATCACAAACGATTCCTAGAGCTCGACAAACAGGTTCACTCCGGTAAGTTTGAGAAAATGGTGAAGAAGCTGAAGACTGAGAAATTTAAAGATACCGAGCAGTATAGAAAACAGAAGAACTTTAAGACTCTGAAGAGATCTAAAGATATAAAGAGCTACTTCAAGTTTAAGAATAGCGGTAAACCTGAACGAATTGATAAAACATTGAGCTCAGATGAATATCAACGTTTTATTGAACTGAAGAATTTCGTCGGATCATCAACTTTTCAGCAAGCTAAAGCAACTAAAGGATTTAAGAAAACGGCTGAGTTTGAAAAACTAAAAGAGTTTAAAAAGTTAAGAAAAATAGATGATATTCGTTTCGTGAATAGAGCACTCAACTCTACTGCTTTTAAGAACTACGAAATACTTAATGGCTCCGAACGAATCAGCAATTACAATGAGGAGCTCAAATATATCAACTCGAAAGAGTTTCTTGATTTTAAAGCTGAGATGGAGGATAAAGACCGGTTTAAAAAATCGGAAGAGTATAGTCTGTTAAATGAATATAAAGAGATAAAGAAAACTCCTGAATTTATCTGGTACACCAAAATAAAAAAAGAGAATCTGTTTGATGAGGTACATAAGTGGGATCTATCGTTTAGTGATGAATTCGACAGCAAGTCGCTTGATGCCTCCAGATGGATTACAGGATACTTCTGGGGTAAAGCACTGCTAAACGACAACTATGTTCTTGCCCACGAGAAACAGTTTTTTCAGGATAGTAATGTTGAGTTACGCGATTCAATGGCTAGTATTGTCACAAAAAGAGAGGATTGTAACGGGAAAATATGGGATAAGCAGTACGGCTTTATGCCTGCCGAATTTCAATACTCTTCGGGGCTGATAAGTACAGGGCAGAGCTTCAGGCAAAAGTATGGTAAGTTTGAAGCAAAAATAAGGTTAAACCACTCCTACCCTGTTACCCACTCATTCTGGATGGTTTCAGAGATGAATGTACCGCAAATAGATATTCTGAGATACAATTCCAAATCATCCAAAAAGATAAAGGTAGGTTATCATCTTGCCGAAGGAGACTCATTTAAAAATATCTCTTTTGAAATAGCAGGAGCAAATTTCTCTGATAACTTCTTCATATTCTCACTTGAGTGGACACCGGAAAAGTTAACATGGAAAATTAATGGTAAGATAATTAAAGAGGTTAACTCAAACATACCGGAGCAACCAATGTATCTGGTATTCAGCTCACACCTGCTGGATGAAAATACGCCCTCTAATCTGCCTACCTCAATGGACATCGACTGGGTAAGATGCTACAAGCCGATAGAGCAGGAATAGTGGTACTTTGAGGAAAGTAAAAAGTATTCGGTAAGCATTTCGGGTGAACGACAATATTAAAGACATTGATTCAATTGAAGCGATAGCAAAATCGAATCAATCGTCAAGTCAGTCAGCAGTAATCAGTGTCAGAAGCTAGTAACCTGAAACCCGAAACCCAAAACTATTAATAGTGCCCCAAAAGCTTCGCTATCTTATCGATGTGAGAGTTTTTATTTGGATCGATAGGGGTGTTTTTCGATTTTGCACTGAGCAACTCTTTACGCAAACTGATAAAAGCTTTGGATATTGACTCCACTGTCTCTTTCTGACCTATCAGCTGCTGCTCTAATGATTTAAGCTGAATATCCTTTTTCTGCACATCATCCTTTACTTCTGAATAGTTAGAGTAGAGTGTGTTATATTTTTCTCTCGATTCCGTATACTCCTTTTGAACCATCTCATTCCTGCTCTTTGCAAGCTTAATGGAGTAACGCAGACTTGCAGTGTCGCGCTGAAGCTGGGTTAACTGCTTTTTTACTGACTGTAGTTGCTCTGATGTTTTTAGTGCCGACTGCTTGTTGTACTTATAATCACTCTGAATATTGTTCAGCTGTTTGTTCAGCTCATCTATCTTCTTCTGGAATGTAGTAGACTGAATCATTAAATCACTAACCTCATCTGATTTGATGGCATTACTCTTACTAAGGTCGTATCTCACCTTCTCATAATCTGCAACTGCCGACTTAAGATCAGAGGAGAGTTTACTATTTTCTACGTTTTTTTCATCAAGATTCTTCGACAGATGGTTCTTTTCAGAGAGCAGAGCTTCATACTTCTTCTTCGAAACAACACATCCTGAAAAAATAGAAAGAGTAATAATAAATAAAAATATTTTGCGTAACATGCTTCTGATATTTAAAAAGGTTTCTAAATTTATATCAAAAATAAAAAATCTTTTATTATGAGACCTATTTATATAAATCTTTTAACCATTATTATTCTTTTTTCTCTCATTTCAACACCCGTTTTTTCGCAGAACAATCAGTACAGCATTAGCGGAAAGATTGTTGATGCCTCAAATAATAGTCCGGTTGAATTTGCAAATATTGGTATTAAAGGTACGTTTCTGGGAACAGCATCTGATATTGACGGTATGTTTAAACTTACCCTTAACGATAAATACTCAGATTATGATGCAGTTATCTCTGCTGTTGGATATCAAACGAAGAAGTTAAAAGTGGGTAAACTGTCGGGTGATGCGATGCAAACAATAAACCTTACACCTGTAAGGTACGGCATCTCTCAGGTAGACATCAAAGCACAATCTATGGTTCTTTACGGGATAATTAAATCGGCAGAAAACTTGATTCGTCAGAACTATATTACTGAGCCGTTTGAATACAACACATTCTTTTTGAGTGAGAACAAGAAAAATAATAATAAAACAGAGGCTGTTATTTCTGTGGCTGATTCAGAGGGGTACAGAGACAGAACATACACAGCTGCTTTTGTAGATCGTTCGTACAAAATAGATGAGATAAGAAGAAACTTCGAGGTCAAACCTATTGATGAGGGAGTGTGTGATGTCGAATTTATGCTACTTTTTGACATAGCGCGTGTGAGGGGTAACATTCTCGATTCGGCCGGACTGTTCGGTTTTGAGCTGAAACTGGAAGACATTACGGTTTTCACTGGAGACTCAATATGGGCAATAAGTTATAAAAACAGTAAACCTGATTTCTCCAATACAGGAAACAGAAACGTTACGCAATACTCAGGTGTTATTTATATTTCAAAAACAACAAATGCAGTAGTCCGAAATGAGTTAGATATTGAAACTGACGGTCATTTTCAATATGGATACACTGCCTATTACAATGATGAGATAATATCGAAATCTGTTATAAAAGCAAGTTACAAGGTGGTTACTCTGTATCGTAAAGATAGTGAAGGGAAGTACATGCTCAGCAGTGTAGGTGTTGACAAGGTATTTTCGGGCAGTGACGGTAAAGAGTTAAACGTGCATGAGAGCATGAAAGTTTTGGAGGTAGAAAAGGGTAAAAGCACTATAAAAAGCCAAAGGGAGTACTATTCAGACAAACCTGTTGACAAGAAGTTTTGGGAGAGGTTTACGATTCCGTAGGTGATTAACGGTTTATATTTTTTGGATCTAATCCACATGTATTATACAAATTAAGCGTTTAACCTGAATAGTTGATCACGCACAGACGCAAAGTGTAGGTAAAGAGTAAAATGGCAAATTAAATTTAATTGTTTCATAACATCCACAAAATTCGCAATAGAACTTACATGGATAATACCTTAATTTGAAAATCAGGTAAAATACATATAGCTAAGAACCGATACAGCCACCACCATATAAATAATAGTTAGAGGCAGTCCAATCTTAAAGAAATCCTTAAAAATGTATCCACCCGGACCATACACCATAAGATTAGTTTGGTAACCAATAGGTGTTAAAAAGTTTGCGGCTGCAGCAAAGGATACAATCAAAACAAACGGCTTAGGGTCAAGTCCCAGATTGGCAGCTGCGGTAAGTGAGATTGGAAATATTATGGCCACAGCAGCTTTATTGGTAATATAGGCAGCAAGAATTGATGTGATTATGAATATCCCTACCAACAACGAAACACGCCCAAGCGGCAGGAACACTGAAATTATAAAGTTTGCAATCATATCGGCCACACCCGACTTAAGCATGGCTGTACCAAGAGCTAACGACAGAGCAATGATAACAGCCAAATTGTAATCAATACTTTTTGGAAGGTCTTTAGCCGAGACAACCTTCATAATATTAATAACCACTATTACAACCAATAGCCCCATGAACAGTGGTACAACCTTAATTGCGGCTAAAAAGATAGCCAGAAGTGTACCTCCCAAAAGAGTCCACACTTTATATCGTTCGGGTTTACGCAGCTCTTTAACCTTCGAGAGGAGATAAAAATCCTGACCTCCTTGAATACTACTGTAAAAGTTCTCACCTGCAATTATTAGAAGTACATCACCTGCTTTCAGTTTCACATCCTCAATATGGTCTACTATCTTCTCACCATTACGATGAATAGCTATCAGAGCCGAATCGTACCTGCCTCTGAGATTAACCTCTTTAACCGATTTTGTTATCAGACTGGAGTTATAGGAGATAACAATTTCGATAACCTGCAAGAGTTTAAGTTTCGTCATCATTCCAACGGTAGGAAGCGTCAACCCACTCTTTTCGGATAGGATATCTGTTATATTATTGTTATCGCCGGCAAACCTCAGCACATCACCCTCCTCCATAACAAAACCATCATCCAGAACCTGATATAGACGCTTCTTCCTGACAATCTCTATCAGGTATAACTCCTTCTCATTTCTTCTGAAATCGGTATCACTAATGGTTTTATTGATTAGGTGTGAGCCTGTACGAATCTCAGCTTCAACAAGATATTTACGCTCTCCAATAGCCATCTCCTCCATTGCAGTCTTTCGGTCGGGCAGATAGCGATAACTAAAGAAATAGAGGTATACAATGCCAATAATCAGCATGGGAAAGCCAACCCAGAAGAAGTCAAACATCTCAAGAGGCTCCATGGGTATAATCTCCTGATCGATAACCATACCACTAACAATAAGGTTTGTTGAAGTACCAATTAGAGTAACACAACCACCAAGGATGGCAGCATACGAGAGGGGAATCAACAGCTTCGACGAAGATACATTGTGCCTTTTACTCCACTGATGAACATAAGGCATCATTACCGCCACCAACGGTGTGTTGTTAAGGAAGGCTGACAATCCACCAACCCAAACCATCATTCGCATCAAAAACCCATTATTGGATGATGACCGGGGAAATATCTTCTCAAAAAATATCTCAATAATCGAAGTCTGTCTTATGACATCACCCAAAAGCAACAGCATTAACACTACAGCAATTTGCTCGTTGGCAAAACCCGACAGCATCTCCTTGGGAGTAAGAATGCCAAACAGCCCCAGAACCAAAACTGCTATAAAGAAAGTAAATGCAGCTCCAACCCACTCTTTATAAAGGGAAACGAGAATAAATATAATTACCAGTAATACAATAAAAGCGTCAAAATGCTGCATACGTATTTTATGTTATCATTGATTTTAGCAAAATCAACAGAAAGATAAACAAAAATATAGATTTTTCTATATAATAAATGGTGTCTATTACAAAATAATGGATAAGTAATATTTTGAGATGCAAGCATCAATAAATAAATGAACATATAACAATCAAGACTTAAGGGTCAACTAACCGACTTTTTGTTTTCTCTTACGCCCGCTACGGGGCTAAGCTGTTTTTTATTTCGTCCATTCTCAGGGCTTTGCCCTGAGTTAAACTCTTGCGCCCCTACTGGGACTATAGTATAAGATTCTAATCTTTATGAAGCTTGACTTTATGCAAACAGGATTGTTTGAGTTATTGTAAGGGTCGTTAGACCCGAAAGAAAATAGCAAAGGGCAACACACCCTTTGAATATAGAGAAGTTAAAAACAAGCCCCGGAGTGGGCGAAAGAGTCTATGCCATAACTTCCCACATACTCTCACCCCAACTCTCTGCTTCCAAACGAAAGAGGCAACAAATCAGCTGAAGATTCAATCTTTAACGTCTCATCCTTACCCGCCAAAAGCACTGACAGAGGAGCTTCCTGCATCTCCTCATACTCATTAAACACCTGACGACAAGCACCACAGGGGGCAGCAGGCGGGTCAACAATCTCATCACCATTAAGGGCAATAACTGCCAGTTGTTTAATGGCCATTTCCGGATATTTTGCTTTGGCATAAAAAACAGCAACCCTCTCGGCACACAATCCTGAAGGATAGGCAGCATTCTCCTGATTACTGCCAGTAATAATCTCTCCATTCTCCATCAGTACGGCAGCCCCCACACTAAAACCTGAATATGGAGCATAAGCACTCTTTGCTGCTTCAGTTGCTTCTGAAACAAGATTCTGCAACTCAACAGGCATCTCTCCCCTACTCTCATAAACATCAACCGAAACGGATATATCTCTCTTCTTCATAACTTTCAGATTACATTTATTTCAAAAATACAATAATGTTTAATACTATTCTAATTTGGTTC
>JALVBA010000025.1 GCA_027010905.1 Marinilabiliaceae bacterium | reverse complement strand
TTTTAATGAATTATTCGGGTTATTCGGGTTAAAGTAATAGTAGGAGATGAGGAAATTCAATCAATTGTTACAAATGATAATTTGTTGGAGGGATACTCGGGTCGAAGGCGTAAAAACCGGAAAGGTTTGGGAATTCCTTAAAGATAGGCGTATGCCCGGAGTGGGATAGGAGTGGGAGGAGAGACGGCTGCCCGTAGGCTAATTGTAGCACCATCAACACAATGGAACACCTCAGAAGGAGAGGTTCTGTTCCATTGTGTTGATGGTGCAGTGAGCTGTTTTTACAGTTCAAACAGCAGTTTCATGTGTCTTTCGTAGATATTTACAAAAACGCAATCGTTAACAATCTCGCTGTATTTTTCCAGTAGTTCAAAGTATCTGTCAATTTGCATGGCAGCAAGCTTGTAACCAACGTGTATCAGCTGGCGCATGTCAGGATTGTAGTCTTTGCAACTGTTGTCGTGTGTAAGGCTGTCGACCATCTTTTGTGAGCTCCATGCCTTAACCACTTCAGCCGAAGGGAGATTTTCCGGTTTAATGTCAATCACATCAGCATAGGGGGCGCATAGCTCCTCTTGCTTAATCAATGCCTTCTCATAAATTTCCTTTACAAAATCGAGAGCCTCACCATCAGCTTTTGCCAATCCGATAACCTCTTCGAGCCACGTTGTACCTGCTGTTTTAACATGGATGCCTGTATCATGTTTCTTGATGATACTACCGATGTGAGGATAGATAGCAAACTTATCAGAGCCTGAGTGCACAGAGAGCTTCAACTCCTCAGGTAACCCAAACTCTTTAATTGCATAGCTGAGTACAAGCACATCCTGTTCAAACTCAACAGCAAACCCTTCAACACTTCCAACATAATTCACACCTTTGTTAAATCGGCCGGAGAACTTAGGGGCAATTGTCTGCACCGGAACTTTAGCATCAGCAAGCATCTTTAGAATGAAGAATAGCTCAATAGGTGTTTGGGGTGAGGGCACTTCGTCCATCGATACTTCGGTAATAAAGTTACCTTCTCCCTTAACTTTCTCAATTGTACGGAATATCTCCCCGGCCATCTTTGCAGCGTAGAGGTACTGGTCGGCTACAGCTTTAATGGTGTCGTTAGTTATTTCGTAGCTGTTGCTGATTCCCGGAATAGTTACTTTTCTGGTATATTTTGCACAGCTACTAATAAATGTTTCAACTTCATCATCCGATGCAGGTTTACCGATATATCCGGCAACATCAATAGTAAAAAAGTCGCTTGGCTCAATAAAGCGGTCAACCGTATCGAGGTTGATATGGTCGGCATCTACCTGATAGTTGTCGCTCCACCCGAGAGCTGTTGTGGCACTGTCGGCTTCAACGCGAACATCACCGGGCTGTGTGCCGATAATCTCATGCTCACGGTTCGATTTATTCCACACAGGAGTTATGTCTAATCCGGCCTCTTTAGCTTTTACAAAAGCTTTTAATTGTGCCTCTCCCTGATGACCAAAACGGTCGCCAATTCCAAATGAATATTTGTTTAGTTTTTTCATGGTATTATTGTTTTATGGTTTTTATCGTTGAGACAAGGTATGCCTTGTCCTATTAGTTACTTACTCAGCAATGGTAATGATTCGCAATTAATTATATCAACAGGCTGAAACTCCTTTTTATCAGGAATCGTTTTATTAGCCAGAAAATAGAATAGTTTATAAACAGCCTTCTCCCCCTGCTCCTGTGGCTTTTGACTTATCAGGAAATTGATGTATCGTTTTTTAAGATATGAGATGTTTTTGTCAAACATTTCGTAACCTACTAAAATAATATCCCGTTTTCTTTTCATCTCCAGATAGTGAGCTATGGTATATGTTTTTGCGCTTGAAACCATTATTGCACCAATTCCGGGATTATTTTTGAATATAGGGTCTAACTTATCCTCAATATCCCTGAATGAGTTTGATGGAATCTCAACACTAATCTTAAGGCCATCATTTCTGCCGGCATCCATAAAGTAACTCAGGAATCCCTGGTTTCTGCTGTTAAGGTGCTGGGTGTTTTCAAGGTTTTTAGAGATATTCACAATTAAGATATCCCTGTTTTCTGACAGTCCGAAATCGATAAGGCTGGCGGCAATTCGGCCACTTTGGTATGCATCCTCACCAATAAAAGCAAGGTTATTTGTGTTCTTAATATAGGTGTCGATAAATATGTAGGGGGTGTTCAGCTTGTCAAGTTCAGTACAGAACTCGATAGCTTCGTTTTTCATTACAGGAGCTAAAATTACACCGTCAACATTATCATTCAGTACCAAACGAGTCTGCTCAATAAACTCCTTTTCATTATTCAGCTCAAACAGGTAGTAGGAGATATTTACCAAAAATGGTTGTAATGAGGTGATGGCTCTTCGCATCCCTTCAACGTGACCATCCCAAAATATATTATCATCGGACCCCTTAGGCAGTATTGCTGCCAAGTTATATGTTTTCTTTGATGCCAGAGTGCTGGCAGCAAGATTGGGTGTGTAGTGCATCTCCTCAGCAATCTTCATAACCAATTTGCTGGTTTTTTTAGCCACTTCACCACGGTTATGTAGTACCCTGTCTACAGTACCAATAGATACCCCTGCTCTCTCTGCTATGTCTTTAATCCTAACCATATGTCTTTTTGTTCCGGGTTTTTTTCTTGTTCCTAATTCCGGGTTTCTTGTTCTTTCACTTAGAAATTCGTTAATTCAAAAATCGTGTTAATGTCGAACACCGAATGATGAAGTTTTTTTCCTTCCTAATCCTCGGGACATCGCTATCACTCCATTTGCCTTTTTACTTTACTTGTTAGAATCCAAACGCTGTTGGTAACCACATGCTAATTTCAGGTATGTATGTTACTAACAGCAGACACACAATCATGGCAATAAACATTGGTAACAGCGGTTTTATAACTTTCTCTATCTTAACATTAGCTATACTGCAACCGATAAACAGAACTGAGCCAACCGGTGGAGTACACAGACCTACACTCAGATTCAGCACCATTATAATTCCGAAATGTACAGGACTTAATCCTAACCCTGTAGCAATAGGCAGGAAGATAGGGGTGAAAATCAGTACCGCCGGAGTCATATCCATAAATACTCCAACCACCAGTAGAATTGCATTGATGATTAAAAGAATAACCAATTTATTATCGCTAAAGCCCAGCAAAGCAGAACTCACATTCTGCGGAATATTCTCAAAGGCCATTATCCACGACAGTCCCATGCTGGCAGCCACCAGCAGCAGAACGATTGCCGTAGTGTGAATTGAGCGTATAATAATCTTAGGCATATCTTTTATTGTCATTTCGCGGTAGAGAAGAGCCAGAATAAAAGCATAAAGAACAGCTATTGCCGAAGCTTCGGTGGCGGTGAAGAAACCAGCTACTATTCCTCCAATAACAATTACCAGTAACATCAGACTGGGAATAGCGTCAAACATTATTTTGAAAGCCTGCTTTGCCTTAACCGGACTGCGTTTTGCCCGTAATGTTATATACCCTGCTATTATCAAAATCAAGACAGAAAATGCGATATTGAATACTGCCGTTGAACTCTCTTTGGCAGCTATTAAACCCCAAACTATTGCTGCGATAACAGCTATTCCTGTGGTGAATTTCAGAAGTGATTTCACTACTCCTGATATCCCTTTGGTTTTGTAAACCATCATACTCATGGCCATCAGCATTATAGAAACACCTGTAAGTATACCCGGCAGGTAGCCGGCAAGGAAGAGTGCAGTAATGGATGCTCCTCCACTTGCAAGAGAATAGACGATAAGAATATTACTTGGCGGAATGGAGAGTCCGGTGGTGGCGGAGGTGATATTAACAGCTGCACTGAAGTTTTCGTCGTATCCCTCTTTTTTCATTTCAGGGCCCATGATTGCTCCAATAGCAGATGTTGCTGCTGCAGCTGAACCGGATATTGCACCAAAAAGCATATTTGCAAACACATTCACAAAAGCCAGTCCGGCAGGCCAGCGACCAACCAGTACACGAGCCAGATTTATCAATCGCATGGCTATACCTCCCCGGTTCATAATATTTCCGGCCAACACAAAAAATGGTATGGCCAACAGAGCAAAGCTGTCGAGACCGGTTGCCATTCGTTGTGCAAAGGTGGTGAATGCGGGCAGGGCATCAATACTAACCAGCATGGTCAGGATACCTGCAATACCAATACTAAAGGCGATTGGTACACCAATAATAAGTAAGAAGAGAAAACTGAATACTAATACTATAATTCCAAGATACTCCATTATGCTTGCCCTCCTTCAGGTTTAATTATAAATAATATTGAGTAGTACAGTATCAGTATACCACTTATTGGTAACACAATGTAAACATATCCTAAGGGGAGATGCAGTGCCGCCGAATCGACATTAAACATGAAACGTGTTGCAACCAGCCAGATTCCGCCCACAATCATTACAAATAGAGCAAACAAGCCTATGAAAAAGTTTATTACAATTTTCAGCTTTTTGCTTGTAGCTGGTGCCGACCTCTGAACAAGCAGGTCGATGGACAGGTGCTCTTGCCTACCGGCTACGTAAGCAGCTCCCAATACTCCAACCCAGATTAGCAGGAATCCGGCCAACTCATCGGTAAAGGAGCTTGGAGACGATAGGATGTAACGGCTTAATACCTGCCATAGTACATCAATCACCAGAATACTCATTAGAGCAATGAGGATGTTTTCCAGTACTTGGTCTATTTTAGCTTTTAGTTTCATATAGGTTAGTTTTAAATGTTTGTCACTCCTGCCTGACGGCTAGGCAGGATTTTTGCAGAGCAAAAAAACGCGCCAAACCGGTTTTATTTGTTTTGTATCCTCCCCCCGGGGTTTTGACCGGGGTTAATATTGTATCGCCCTTAATGGGGCTTTTATCTAATAACTTTCTAGCTGGCTGCCAAAGGTTTGCAAAGCTCTTTGATTAAATTAAGTTGTCAGTAACTCAAAACCAGTAACCTGAAATCTTCAACCCAGTATCTAATCTTCAACATTTTGTATTGCTGTAATAAGTTTGTAAATGTCAGGTTTGTCGCGATACGACTCCAACATAGTTTGTACCTTTGCAGCAAAAGGTTTTTTATCCGGATGGATAATTGTCACACCTGCCTCTTTAACTTTTTCAATTGATTCAATCTCCGATTCAGCCCACAGTTTACGTTCAACAATTACCGCTTCATCGACTGATTTTTGTAACCACTCTTTCTCCTTATCGCTTAACTTATTCCAGATAACAGTGCTAATTATCAGCACATCGGGCACCATTGTGTGTTCGTTAAGTGAGTAGTACTTACAAACTTCGTAGTGATGCGAAGTGTAGAAGCTTGGCGGGTTATTTTCAGCTCCGTCAACAACACCACTTTGCAGAGCGGTGTACAGTTCTCCCCACGAAATAGGGGTAGGGGAGCCACCCATAGCTTTTACCAGATTCATTGCAGTCTGGCTCTTCATTACACGTATCTTCAGTCCCTTCAAGTCGCCGGGAGTGTAGATAGGTTTATTGATGGTGTAGAAACTTCTTGAGCCGGCATCAAAGAAACACAAACCACGAATATTGAACTGCTCGGTTGAGCTGAGCAGTTCTTTACCCACCTTCCCATCCAAAACATTAAAGCTGTGTTGCTTAGACCGGAAAATATATGGTAGCCCCAATACCTGAAAGTTCTCAGTAAAGCTCTCCATCACTGCAGCCGAAACTTTTGTTATGGCGAGAGAGCCAATCTGTAGAAGCTCCACACACTGCTGTTCAGAGCCGAGCTGACCGCTGGGATAGATCTCAATCTCCATCTTACCGCCTGAGTTTGCCTTTACTCTTTCGGCCATGTAGACCATCGCTTTAGAGACCGGGTGTGTTGGGTCTAACCCGTGAGCCAGCTTCAATACCCTGTGTTTCTTCTCCGATTGACATGAGTTGAATGTAACGGACATTAAAATGGTTGCTACTAAAAGAGTGATATGAAAGATGTATTTCATCTGTATTGGTATTTGCGTTATTATTTTGTCATGATTTTTGCCATTTTGCAAAAATCATGACAAAAGCTATATGTTTTCTTCTATTTCCCCAGGTTAAAACCCGGGGTTATTGTTGTTGAACTTACCGATAAACTGGTATAGGTTCTACGGAGTTCAAATCTTATTCCCTCAGTGTCTTTGAGTCTTAGTGGCAAAATCGCGCCAACCCAGATTCTCTTGTTTTGTTTACTCCGGGCTTTCCCGGGGTTATTGATATTGAACTTACCGATAAATCGGTACAGGCTCTACGGAGTTCTATGTTTACTAATATCTGATATTTAATACGTAAAAAACATATTCCAATATTTGTTAGTGAAAACTCATCAGATGATTTTTGGTCATCTGATGAGTAATATTATCAATTAAGCATTGTACGTTGTCGATACTGTGTTGCCACCCCGTCCTGTCCAGTTTGTGTGAAAAAACTCACCTCTTGGTTTGTCAGTACGCTCGTATGTGTGTGCACCAAAGTAGTCACGCTGTGCCTGTAACAGGTTAGCCGGCAGGCGTTCACTTCTGTATCCGTCGAAATAGTTTAGTGCAGCAGAGAGAGCCGGAGCTGGTATTCCGTTACGAACAGCCTCTGCAACCACATTACGCCATCCCTGTTGAGCATTCATAATCTTCTCCTTGAAATATGGGTCAAGCAACAGATTTTGCAACTCAGGATTATTGTCAAATGCCTCTTTAATATTGTTCAAGAATACTGAACGAATGATACATCCTCCACGCCACATCATTGCAATAGCACCGTAGTTCAGCTTCCAGCCATACTCTTTGGCAGCTTCACTCATCAAAGCATAACCCTGAGCGTAAGATACTATTTTTGAGGCAAAAAGTGCATCTCTTAAATTATTAAGAAACTCTTTTTTGTCTCCATTGAAAACAGGCTTAGGTCCGCTTAATATTTTGGAAGCTTCAACACGCTCCTCTTTGATAGCAGATAGGCAACGGGAAAAAACAGCCTCACCAATCAGTGTCAGAGGAATACCCAAATCGAGGGCAGCAATTGCAGTCCATTTACCCGTTCCTTTTTGTCCGGCGGTATCAAGGATTTTATCCACTATAGGTTCATTGTTTTCATCTTTGTATGCAAGTATATCTCTTGTAATCTCAATTAAGTAGCTGTCGAGTTCACTCTCGTTCCACTCCTTGAAAACCTCATGCATCTCATCGGCATCCATACCAAGGTGTGTTTTCATAATGTGGTATGCTTCAGTTATCAGCTGCATATCACCATACTCAATACCATTGTGCACCATCTTAACAAAATGACCGGCACCATTTTCGCCTACCCATTCGCAGCAAGCACTACCATCTTCAACTTTGGCAGAGATAGTTTGGAAGATAGGTTTAACAGCAGGCCATGCCTTAGGAGAGCCACCGGGCATAATTGATGGCCCTAACAGAGCTCCCTCTTCACCACCCGAAACACCTGTTCCGATATAGAGCAGTCCTTTACTCTCAACATATGCAGTTCTGCGGTTGGTGTCGGGGAAGTGAGTGTTTCCTCCGTCAATAATGATGTCACCCTTATCCAGCATGGGGATAAGTGCATCAATTGTTTTGTCGATTGCCGGGCCGGCTTTAATCATCAACATCACTTTACGTGGCTTCTCAAGAGAATCAACAAGCTCTTCTAAAGTGTGAGTGCCGATGATGTTTTTTCCTTTCGCACGTGCACCCATGAAATTGTCAACCTTTGAAGTTGTTCTGTTGTAAACCGAAACAGTAAATCCCTTACTTTCCATGTTTAATACTAGGTTCTCGCCCATTACGGCAAGACCAATTAATCCAATGTCTGCTTTTTTCATTTTTTCATTTTTTTATCCACGAATTACACTAATTGTCACGAAAAAGCGACTAGTGTTATTGAGGTTGTTCTTAATTATTAAATCCTAATATTATTAATTGTTCTATTATTTTTTCATCTTCTGATCTTAATACCACCTGATAGGAGGAGAACTCCCTTCTGACCGGGTAGTTACCTCTTAGTTTCTCAAAATCCTGCAAATTGTTACGCAGTGCTTCATCATCTTTTTCGATGGGGTAGGTGTGGTGTATTACCTCTTCAAATACCTCTTGTTTACTGAGTTTTCTGTTATCGATATTGATAACCGGAACTTCCGGTTGTGGAATCTGTTCAGGAATCCAGTTTTTTAGTGGCAGGTCAAAGAATCCGGCAATGGCATTTACCGACATGGAAGTGCCGTTTGCCTTACCGTCTAACGAATAGCCTGCAATGTGAGGCGTTACAATATCAAGCAACTCAACCAACTCCGGGTCGATGTTTGGCTCATTGTTCCAAACATCCAGTACTGCCCCGGAAACTTTTCCATCTCTTACAGCAGCTTTTAAAGCATCTCCATCAATTACCGGACCTCTGGAGCTATTGATAACTATCGGCTTTTTCTTTAATGAGTTGAAAAATGATTCGTCTCCAATCTTCAGAGTTTTATCCTCTCCCTCTTTGTTGAGAGGAACATGAAAGGTAATGATGTCGGCCTCCTCTTTAATCTTTTCAAAAGAGACAAATGAGGAGGAGCCCTCTTCTCTTTCGCGGGGAGGGTCGTTCAGCAAAACTCTGAAACCCAAAATCTCAGCCATCTTAGCAACCTTAGAGCCTACATTACCTACGCCCACAACCCCCAAAGTTTTATCCTTAAATTGAAACTTGTATTTACGGGCGAGAAAAACCAGTGTTGCGGCAATGTATTGCATTACTGAGGTAGAGTTGCAGCCGGGAGCATTTGTCCAGCCGATACTGTTTTCGGCTAACCATTCAGTGTCGATATGGTCGAAACCGATAGTGGCAGTAGCAACAAACTTAACCTTTGACCCTTGCAGATTCTCTTTGTTAGCTTTTGTGCGAGTACGGGTGATAAGTGCATCAGTACCCATAAGTGTATCGGAATTAATCTTTGCACCGGGGTGATACTCAACTTCGGCGTAGGGCTCCAATACTCCTTTTAGGAATGGGATTTTATCATCTGCAACAATTCGTATGTTCTTCTTTTGTGTCATGTTTTTCTTATTGTCTTTGTTGTTGTTTCATTTTTGTCACAAAAACGAAACAAAAAAGTCAAGGCTTATTTCAAGTTGCACTTTCCATATATTTAAACATTAAGTTCGGTTGGGTGATCTCCTCATATCTTCGGAGCTTCCCAATCTCCCTAAATCTTCAAATATATTCCAAGCACAACTTGAAAGAGGCCGACTAAAGTTTTCTTGCATAAACTAATTATCTTTTATACTCACAACATCTGTTTTAGCATCGTTTAATTAAATCTTGTTTTTGTTGCCCACAGTCCCAAAGCCGGATTGGAGATGTAAAATATCTCTTCTCCATTGGGCATGATATTTATACCATCCTTCAACACTTCAGGATTGTATTTTTCCATCATTTCTTTTAATGGGGCGTAGTTAAAATAAACCGATTCAATCTCCTCTTTGCTCAGGTGTCCCGGACAGTAGGTGATTGAGAATCTCTCTTCTGAGCTACCGTGAATAAGGTGAGCTGCCGCACCAAGATTGTTTCTGAGCTCCTCATTCTCCTTCACATATTTTAGAGTAGCAGGAGTACCACAGTATCCATACTTTCTTATTAACCGGTCAATCTCTTTATCTTCACCAAACTCCTTTAGTCCGGGAGCAAGAATAATCAGTTCAGCATCGTCAGCCAGTGCCATGCGAGTACGGTAAACAGCCTTATTCCCAAGCCATGTGCTTTTGAACTCTGATGGGTCGAGGTAGACAATTACTTTATTCAATGGTTTGTCGAGCATCTGAAAATTCACCTTTAACGAAAGTTCAGCTGCCTTGTTAAACACCTCAATATCGTTGCCAATAAACAGACCTCTAGTTTTTAGTTTACCATCATCACCCATCGCTATCACTGTTTGAATATAGACAACAGGCAGATTAGGAGTGAAGTTGTCGGAAGCGTAATTGAGCAGTTTACGTACAGGTGTGTCAGCCCGTCCCATAATACGCTCCATGCCGTATGCAGCACCAATATAGTGACTTTTGTTAATTCCTTCGGCACCACCTGTACCCACAAAGATGTTTTTATTGTAGTTGGCCATACCGATAACTTCGTGCGGAACAACCTGTCCTACGGAGAGAATCAGGTCATGACCACCCTCCCAAATTAGTTTATTTAGCTGTGCCGGCCAGGAGTAATTCAATGCTCCTTCGGTTATTTCCGATACATACTCAGCAGGAACAGTTCCAACAGTCACAACATCGTTTCGCCAGTCGTGAACTCTGAAAAGCTCCTTAGGGATGCCTTTGTACATGTGACTAATCTCTTCATCTGTCATAGCTACATGCGTACCAAGTGCAGGCATCACATCTGTCATCTTCTCCTTGTAATAGTCATAAGCAAAAGATGTGAGCTCGCCGGCTTTTGAATGATACCGGGTATTGTCAGGTGGCACAGCCATTACGCTGTTAACGCTGCCTATTTTGTCTAACGCTTCAAACAGACCTTTTTTTAAATCTTCTGAAGTTAATTCAGCTGTTTCGGAACCTTGTTGAAAATATATCATCTTAATTGTTAATTAATTATACACCACTTCACTTCTCTCAATGGCTAACTCTAGCCCACGTAGTTCGGCCATTCCTCGTAACAGACCAATGGCAGAGTATCCAGGGTTAGTCTTTTTGTTCAGGTCATCCAATATTGTGTGACCGTGGTCGGCACGCATAGGAATGTGTTCATCCCTTCGATTAAGGGCTTTTCTTTTCTTCTCCTCTTT
This sequence comes from Marinilabiliaceae bacterium, assembly GCA_027010905.1. GTDB lineage: Bacteria > Bacteroidota > Bacteroidia > Bacteroidales > Marinilabiliaceae > JAADEM01. The sequence goes on along the minus strand of JALVBA010000025.1, from coordinate 3,028 downwards.
AAGTGAGGCTACCATTACTTTGTACATGTCAACGTCGCCACGCAAATGGCTTGCTTCATGAAAACTGCCATAGGTATCGCGTTGTGTACTTCTTAAATGCAAGAAATTAATTCTATGACCTAATCGTTCTATTATTCCGGGAAGGTCATTATCAGGTCTTACAGCAAGTGAGCCGGCACAGATACACAATCCGTTACTGATAGAATCAACAATATTAACGATGTATTGTAAATCGGTCTCGGTACTTACAATCCGGGGTAACCCAAAAAGTGATATTGGAGGATCATCGGGATGAATTGCTAACTTCACACCCGATTCAATAGCTACTGGAACTATTTTCTCAAGGAAATATTTTAGGTTTTCACGATATCGGTTATCATCAATATCATCATACTCCGCTAATCGTTGTGAGAAATCTTCAAGTGAATAGCCCTCCTGACCACCGGGTAAACCTGCAATTATATTTTTTTGAAGAGTATATCTCTGCTCAGAATTCATCGATTCAAATTTAGCTCTTGCCAACTTGATTATTTCGTCAGAATAACTATCAGCAGAACTATCTCTCATTAAGATAAACATATCAAAGGCTGCAAATTCTATCATATTGAAAGATAGTGCTTTAGCTCCATCTTCAAGTTCCATCGCAAGATTTGTTCTAGTCCAGTCGACAACAGGCATCCAGTTGTAAGTGACAACGGGAATTCCGGCTTTCCCAACATTTCGGATACTCTCTTTGTATTTCTCAATCCACACATCTCTTTTAGAGCGCCCCTGCTTAATGTCTTCATGCACAGGGATACTCTCTATCACTGACCAGGTTAAACCTCTTGGGCGACGAGGAGTGAAGTTCTCATCCCATTCGATAAGCTTCTTTCTACAATTAACATCCTCCTCTGTCCAAACTTCACCAATAGGAACTTCGTGCAGAGCTGTTACTATACCTGTTGCACCAGCCTGCCTTATATCTGCTAAAGTAACCGGATCAGAGGGGCCGTACCATCTCCATGTCTGTTCTAATGCCATATTTTTATATTGTTATAATTCTTTTAATCTTTTGTCTCTATTTGCTCGTAACCGATTATTATCTGTAAATAGGTTTGTTACTGCTAATATCTTATATCGTTAATCTTCCATCTTCAATTCAAGATATTTCAAATTGAAGAATGCCGATTAAGACTTAAGATGTGTTCAAAACAGCAATTTTTTTCTAACCATTAACCATTAACCACTAATCATTAACCACTAACCATTAACCACTAACCATTAACCACTAATCATTAACCATTAACCATTAACCACTAATCATTAACCACTAACCACTAACCACTAACCATTAACCATTAACCTACACTCCACTAAATGCCGAGAAACCTCCATCAACGGGAATCGCAATTCCAGTAACGAATTTAGCCCAGTCAGAAACAAGATATAGAAGAGTTCCGGTAAGCTCTTCCGGTTCTCCGTAGCGCTCCATAGGTGTGTTGTTAATGATTTTTGCTCCACGAGGAGTTGCTTTACCTGTCTTCTCATCAACCAACAAAAAACGGTTTTGATTGGTAAGCAGGAAGCCGGGTGCGATAGCATTAACGCGAACTCCGGTATTTGCAAAGTGTACAGCAAGCCACTGTGTGAAGTTATTTACCGCAGCTTTAGCTGCCGAGTATGCCGGTATTTTTGTTAATGGAGTGAAAGCATTCATGGAGGATATGTTGATGATACTTCCTTTGCCACGCTTCACCATCTCTTCGCCAAAAACCATCGAGGGAAGAATTGTTCCTTGAAAGTTAAGTGCAAACACTTTATCAAAACCATCGAGTTGAAGTCCGAAAAATGTTGAATCCGGTTTGCTGATGTCTTTTTGTTGAATCTTTTCAACTTGAGTTGTTGCAGAGGCAGCATTTCCTCCAGCTCCATTGACTAAAATGTCAATATCACCCAACTCTTTTTTTATCAGGTTAAGGGCATCTGTTAACGACTCCTTAGATAAAACACTTGCTGCAACACCAATCGATTTAATGCTGTATGCTTCTGATATCTCTTTAGCCACTTTACTTGCAGCCTCTTCGTTTAGGTCAAGTATTGCAGTCTTAACACCTCTCTCGGCCAAAGCTTTGGCCATTGTTGAACATAGCACTCCACCACCACCGGTGACGACAGCTACTTTACCTTCTAAATTCAGTTCTGTAATTTTATTCATTATTTATTGTTTAATATAGATTATTTACTCTTAAAATTGGTATCTTTAATCTTATGATTTTACCTAAGGAGAATATTGCTTTACATCTTCTTAATATCCTTAATAATATTTATCAATTCCGTTGATTTTTTAGTCAGCAGTTCGTAATCATTGTTTTGGATAATCTCTTTTGTGAATAGTTTAGAGCCCATACCTACGCATGTTACGCCTGCATCAAACCACTCTTGAAGATTCTCTCTGTTAACATCAACACCACCTGTAGGCATGATGTTTGTCCATGGACATGGTGCTTTTATTCCTTTTACAAACGAGGGACCTCCCACCTCTGATGCAGGAAAAATTTTCACTAGCTCAGCACCCAGCTCCTCGGCTTTTCCAATCTCGGTAAGTGTACCGCAGCCAGGAGACCACATAATCTTTCGTCGGTTGCATATACGAGCCATATTCTCGTTAAGCAGAGGGGATACAATAAAATTTGCGCCCATCTGAATATAGATAGCTGTTGTTGCTTCATCAACAATTGAGCCTGCTCCCAGTACCATTCCGGGAAGCTCGTTTAAGGCATACTTGTTAAGTTTACCAAACACCTCGTGTGCAAAATCGCCCCGATTAACAAACTCAAATACTCTGATGCCACCATCGTAGCAAGCCTTCAAAACGCTTTTGCTAACCTCTATGTCAGAATTAAAGAACACCGGAACTACTCCCGTCTCCTGCATCTTCTGAAAAACCTCTATTCTTGTATATTTTGCCATGATTAAAAATAATTGTTAATGGTTAGTTGTTAATGTTTAATGCTTTTTCTTTTTGTAGTTTTTATAATAGAGGTAA
>JALVBA010000024.1 GCA_027010905.1 Marinilabiliaceae bacterium | reverse complement strand
GATTGAAGATTTAGGGAGATTGGATAGCTCCGAAGGTATGAGGAGATCATCCAACCGAACTTAATCTTCAAGCATACGGAAAGCACGAATAGAAATAAGCCTTGATTTTTTTGCCTGTCCCGCATAGTGGGATTTCGTTGGCGCCTGTCCCGCACAGCGGGGTATCAAGACAAAAATGAAAGACGTATAAAAGTGATGCCTTAATAAGTTATTAACAAATATTCATATTCAGAAAAATGTATTTTTAAAGAGAAAAACAAAACTCAGTACTTCAAAATAATATTTAGCCATGTTTGTATACTCTAATATAGAATAGATAAGGTAAAGTTTTCGACAAATTGCTGAAAATACACCTATTTTTTATCTATAAAAAATAATTGTTCACATTGCCAAAATACAATCTAATGTAATACTGCACAGAACATTTGTTATCATCATTTATGCTGCATACTTTTGCTATTGGAAAACAGCCGGAGCCTTTCCGGATATTATTAATAATCATTTAAAGTTTTAGAGTATGGTACTTAATATTGTATTGGCCATAGGAGAGATTCGTATGCACAAAAATGTGAAGTCAATAAGCTTCCCACGAATTAATGAACTACACGTTACTTTTAAGGATGTTTATGCAGATCTAGTTATTCCCATTACCCCGGAAATGGATAATGGATTAATAACCAATGTATTTTACGAATATATAAATGCTCCCTGCAGCAGGCTGCAAATTGCTTGATTAACGTTAAGTCAAAGGCTTCAGATTAGGGATTTGTTTTTCTTGATACGTTATTTCGGCTTCACTCACCATGCCCACTTGCATTAATTATTCTTAATTTCGCTACGTTTTATACCTACCTTATTTTCTATTCCAATACCTGAAACTTCGCCACCATACACTGTTTTCCTTCTTTTTGCTTCCATTTGATTTTTATCCCGATACTCGGGACTTCGCTATCGCTCAGCCTTTACCTTTCCACTTTTACCTTTCCACTTTTACCTTTTTACTTTTGCTTTTTTACTTTTGCTTTTCTACTTTTCCGGGTTAATTTTCATATTTTTGTCGCTTTAGGTATTACGATAAATGAGTATGAAAATGGATATTGCAAACGAACTTAAAAATATATTGAAAGGTGAAGTGCATACTGGCAACACCTCTATTATACTTTATTCAACTGATGCTTCTGCATATTCGGAAAAACCTCTGGGAGTTGTCTATCCACAGGATACCGAAGATATAGGTAAGGTTATTAAATTTTGCCATAAACATAAGATTCCCATTATACCCCGGGCTGCCGGTACTTCATTGGCAGGACAGGTTGTTGGCAGTGGATTGGTTATGGATATCAGCAAACATCTGAATAAAATTATTGAAGTTAACACAGAAGAGCAATGGGTAAGAGTAGAACCGGGTGTTGTACTTGATGAACTTAATGCATACTTGAAATCGTATGGTCTCTTCTTTGGTCCTGAGACTTCAACATCAAACAGGTGTAATATGGGCGGTATGGTTGGTAACAACTCTTGTGGTACTCACTCAATTATTTATGGTAGTACCCGCGACCACACCCTCGAAATTAAAGGTTTTCTCAGCAATGGTGACAAGGCTGTTTTCAGCAGTCTGACAAAAGATGAGTTTGCTGCAAAGTGTGGGGAGAACTCTTTTGAAGGAACTATTTATAGAAAGATAAATAAGATTCTATCCTCCGAAGATAACCGTAATGAGATAGAGAAAGAGTTTCCACACAAAGATATTCACAGACGAAATACCGGGTATGCGCTTGACTATTTAATAAAGAGTGAGCCATTTGACGCAGACACTGCTCCATTTAACATGTGTAACCTGCTTGCCGGTTCAGAGGGTACACTCTTCTTCTCCACAGAGATAAAGCTACACCTTGTTCCCCTACCACCTGAGGCAAAGGGTTTGGTGTGCGTGCACCTTCATTCATTGGAGGATGCTTTTAAAGCAAATGTTATTGCTCTTGAGTTTAAGCCTGCTGCTGTTGAGCTTATGGATAAGACAATAATGGATCTTACAAAAGGTAATATTACCCAGCGTAAAAATAGGTTTTTTGTAGAGGGTGATCCAGAAGCTCTGTTGCTGGTTGAGTTATACAGCGATTCAATAGAGGATATAGAGAGGAGGGCAAAAGCGATGCAGGAGGCGATGCAGGCTAGAGGGTACGGTTATTCGTTCCCTGTTTTGTATGGGGGTGATATTGGAAAAGTATGGGCTCTGCGTAAAGCCGGGTTGGGCATCCTCTCAAACATGCCGGGCGACAATCTGCCTGTGCCTGTGATTGAAGATACGGCTGTTCGCCCAAAGGATGTGCCTGACTATATGGCCGAGATCAACAATATGCTGAAAAGGTACAACAAGGATTGTGTCTATTATGCCCATATTGGTAGCGGTGAGTTGCACCTGCGCCCTGTGCTGAATATGAAAAAAAAGGAGGATGTACAACAATTTCATGATATTGCCAGAGATACTGCGGCAATAGTAAAAAAGTACAGAGGGTCGCTGAGTGGTGAACATGGCGACGGACGGTTGCGTGGACAATTTATCTCTTTTATGGTTGGTGAACACAACTACTCTCTTTTTAAGGAGGTGAAGAGAGCATTCGACCCAAATAATATTTTCAATCCGGGAAAGATAACCGACACTCCACCGATGAATAGCTCACTTAGATACAGAGAGAGTGAGGCAGAGGTGGTTAAAAATCCTCTTTTCGACTGGAGTGAGACGCTGGGAGTTGTGAGGGCTGCTGAGAGATGCAACGGATCGGGCGATTGCCGTAAAAGTCATCTGATAGGAGGTACAATGTGTCCCAGTTATATGGGCACCCGTGATGAGCGCAACACCACAAGGGCACGTTCAAATATGTTGCGCGAATTTTTTAACGGTTCAATAACTGCCGACAGGCTGGGGTTTGATGAGGTTAAAGAGGTGCTCGATTTGTGCTTGTCGTGCAAGGCCTGTAAGTCGGAGTGCCCCTCGAGTGTGGATATGACTAAGCTTAAAGCGGAGTTTTTAAATCTGTATCATTCAAAATACGGCGTACCGCTACGCTCTCGTCTGATTGGGGCACTGCCGGCAGTGAACAGACTAGCCTCTCTGCTTCCCGGTGTGACAAATGCAGTTTTTCGTTCTCGTCTGTTGAGTGGTTTGATTACAAAGTTTATTGGTTTCTCAACCGAGCGCGAGCTGCCCCTGCTGAGTAAAACAACTCTGACCAGATGGTACAGAAAACACGACAAATCGGAACAAAAAATGGGCAAAATACTCAATCTGTTTGCCGACGAGTTTACCAATTATAATGATTCGCATATCGGTATTAAAACCATCCTTCTGCTCGAGAAGTTGGGCTATAATGTTGTTGTTCCTAAAATAAAGGAGAGTGGACGAACTTACCTCTCAAAAGGGATATTGGGCAGAGCAAAGGTACTGGCAAATGAAAATGTAAAGTTGCTGTCAGATGTTGTTACCAGGGAGTCACCGCTAGTGGGGATAGAGCCATCTGCCATCTTAACTTTCAGAGATGAATACCCTTCACTGGTTACACCGCAGCTGAAAGAGGAGGCTGAAAAAATAGCCGCCTGTAGCTTTACCATTGAAGAGTTTCTAAATAGTGAAAATGAGAAAGGGAATATTGACAAGTCACTATTTGTGAAAGATGAGAAAAGAATCAAATTTCATGGTCACTGTTATCAGAAATCTCTGTCGGAAACAAAATATACAAAGAATATTCTTGAAATACCTGAGAACTACAGCGCAGAGGAGATTCCTTCGGGATGCTGTGGGATGGCCGGGGCTTTTGGTTATGAAAAGGAGCATTACGATCTGTCGATGAAAATAGGTGAGTTGGTGCTTTTCCCTGAGGTGAGGAAGACCGGAGAAGAGACTCTGCTTGCAGCATCAGGTACATCATGTCGTCATCACATTAAGCATGGAACAGACCGGGAAAGTCTGCATCCGGTGGAGGTGCTGTTTGAGGCTTTAGCATAAGGGTAAAGTGCAAAGGCTGAGCGATAGCGAAGTCCCGAGGCTTCGGGACAAAAAGGCAAAAGTAGAAAGTTTGCTAATGGCTTCTTTCTGATTTGCGGTCGCCCGCAACACCATTGCCAATCACTAACGTTTCCTATCAACTCGGTATGTACGAGGACTTGCACCTCGCCAGTCTATTACACAATGCCCAACATACAAAAGAGATTATCCAAATTAATGGATAATCTCTTTTGTTTAATAGACGATTTCTAATTGTTATTCTACAATTATCTGTTTAGTTGTATTAATACTATCGCTTACTATTCTCACAAAATAAACACCTTTGCTATAATTCTCAATATTAATATTATTCTGTTTAGAAG
>JALVBA010000023.1 GCA_027010905.1 Marinilabiliaceae bacterium | reverse complement strand
TGCAGTCACCCACAACACCATTGCCAATCGCTAACGTTTCCTATCAACTCGGCACGTACGAGGACTTGCACCTCGCCAGCCTATTACCATGCCCGACATACTAATAGCCCGGGGTGAAGCTCCGGGTATAAAAAGTAAAACGTAATAGTTTTTGGCGCATATTTTTGCGGATGCAAAAATTGTGACAAAAACACCCTGTTCCCAAAGAGGTGACAGATTAGTTGAAAAAGTTTATTAAAACCCAAAGGACAATTATCAACACTTTGAAAGAGGAGCTTATATGGCTAAATATTTCTCGTAGCACATCAAATTATTATTTACCCTCCCCCAAATTATATTCTTCATTACTAATTAAAAAATTGTATTTTTGCAGGCTGATTACTGAAAATAAAAAAAGCACACTTCTATTATGGATATTGCAAGTAAATATAATCCGTCACAAACGGAAGACAAGTGGTATAAATTTTGGTTAGATAACAAATATTTCAAATCGGTTCCCGATGAGCGTGAACCATACACAATAGTGATTCCCCCTCCTAACGTTACCGGCGTTCTGCACATGGGTCACATGCTCAACAACACCATTCAGGATATACTTATTCGCCGTGCTCGCATGTCGGGTAAAAATGCCTGCTGGGTGCCAGGTACCGACCACGCTTCAATTGCTACCGAAGCCAAAGTAGTCAATAAACTTCGTGATGAAGGAATAAGTAAAAATGATCTTTCGCGCGATGAATTTCTTAAACACGCCTGGGACTGGACAGACAAACATGGTGGCATCATACTGAAACAGCTTCAGAAACTTGGTGCTTCGTGCGACTGGGATCGTACATGCTTTACCATGGACGGGGTTCGTAGCAACGGCGTGATTAAATCATTCATTGAACTGTACGAGCAGGGTTACATCTACCGCGGTGTGAGAATGATAAACTGGGACACAAAAGCTCAAACCGCTGTTTCGGATGAGGAGGTAATCTACAAAGAAATTCAGTCGAAACTCTACTATTTAAGATATAAAATTGAAGGAACAGAAAACGAATTTGTTACCATTGCAACTACCCGACCTGAAACAATACTAGGAGATACAGCCGTTTGTGTTAATCCTAATGATGAACGGTTCAGAAGTCTGAAAGGTAAAAGAGTGATTGTTCCACTAATTAATCGTTCAGTACCGATTATTGAGGACGATTACGTAGATATGGAGTTTGGTACAGGATGCCTAAAAATTACTCCTGCTCACGACCTTAATGACTACGAGATAGGTATGCGACACAATCTTGAATCGTTTGATATACTCAACGATGATGGAACAATGAGTGAGGCCGCTCAGCTCTATATTGGTGAAGACCGTTTTGACGTTCGTAAAAAAATTGTTATTGATCTGGAGAAAGCCTGCAATATGGTAAAGGCGGAAGAGTACACCAACAAGGTAGGGTTCTCAGAACGTACCAACGATGTTATTGAGCCGAAACTCTCAACACAGTGGTTTCTGAAGATGCAGGAGCTGGCAAAGCCTGCCCTCGATGCTGTAATGAACGATGAGGTTGTGTTTCATCCAAAGAAGTTCAAGAATGTATATCGCCACTGGATGGAGAATGTGAAAGACTGGTGTATCTCACGTCAGCTGTGGTGGGGACACCGTATACCTGTTTACTACCTTAGCGATGGTTCATACGTTGTTGCCGATAGTGATGAAAAAGCCCTTGAGCTGGCAAAGAAAAAGACCGGAGATAATTCACTTACACAGGCTGACCTGAGACAGGACGAAGATGTGCTCGACACCTGGGCTTCGTCGTGGTTATGGCCTATTACTGTTTTCGACGGCTTTAACGAAGAGAACAATGAACTGGATTACTACTACCCTACAAACGACCTTGTTACCGGTCACGACATAATATTCTTCTGGGTTGCACGCATGATTATTGCCGGATACCATTTCAAGGGTGGTTATCCGTTCAAGAATGTCTACTTTACAGGGATGGTGAGAGATAAGCTACACCGTAAGATGAGTAAGTCGCTTGGTAACTCTCCTGACCCGCTGGATCTTATTGAGAAGTATGGTGCTGATGGTGTTCGTGTTGGAATGTTGCTGTGCTCACCTGCCGGAGGCGACCTTCTGTTTGACGAAAATCTTCCTGAGCAGGGACGAAATTTTGCCAATAAAATATGGAACGCTTTCCGTCTGGTTAAAGGATGGGAAGTGGATAGCACTATCGAACAACCCGAAAGCTCAGTGCAAGCTATTAAGTGGTTTGATGCAAAACTTAATCAGACAATAGCACTGATTGATGATCACTTCTCCAAATATCGTATCTCTGATGCTCTGATGGCAGTCTACACAACATTCTGGCAGGAGTTCTCTTCGTGGTATCTCGAAACGGTAAAACCAGCTTACGAAAAGCCGTTAGACGCAAAAACATATCAGGCAACCGTTGAGTTTTTTGATAAGCTGCTACGCCTGCTTCACCCATTTATGCCCTTCTTAACAGAAGAGATATGGCAACTGCTCGAAGAGAGAAAAAAGGGCGAGAGTATCATGGTAGCCGAGATGCCTGTGGCAACAGATGTTGACGAACAAATTATCAACCAGTTTGAAGTTCTTAAAGAGGCCGTTGGGAATATACGTACAATCCGCAAAGAGAAAAACCTGCCAATGAAAGAGACCCTCTCTCTATCAGTGTTGTCCTCAACAGGGGAATACAACCCACTGTTTGATTCCGTTTTAGGCAAGCTGGCCAATCTGAAAGAGATAGCTTTAGTAAGCGAAAAGGTTGAAGATGCAGTCTCATTCATGGTTAATACAGATGAATACTTTGTTCCATTGGAAGGGCTAATTGATGTTGAAGCTGAACTGAAAAAGCTTGAAGAGGAGCTAAAATATCAACAGGGATTTTTCACTTCCGTTACTAAAAAACTAAGTAATGAGCGCTTTGTCAATAATGCACCGGAAGCGGTAGTTGCCAAAGAGAAGCAGAAACTTGCCGATGCTGAAGCTAAGATTAGAACACTTACTGCTTCAATTGAGAGTTTGAAAAAATAATTGATTTATATTGACGGCTTCACTACTCGAAGTGAAGCCGTCAATTATTATAAAATATATGAGATTCTCAAATCGCCTTCAGGCTCATGTCCAAACTTTTGATGTGGTGAGTTAGTGCCCCAACGGAGATATAGTCAACTCCGCACTCGGCATAATTGCGAAGTGTATCAATCGTAATTCCGCCTGACGATTCCGTTTCGTACCTGCCTGCAATAAGCTCTACGGCGGCCTTTGTTTGTGAGATGTCGAAATTATCTAGCATTATTCGGTGAATACCCCCTACTCGTATCACTTCGTTCAGCTCATCAAAGTCACGCACTTCAACTTCAATCCTAAGGTCTTTGTTTTTCTCTTTCAGGTAGGCTTTAACAGCAGTGATGGCTTTCTCTATCCCTCCTGCAAAGTCGATATGATTATCCTTAAGCATCACCATGTCGAACAGTCCCATACGGTGATTCTCACCTCCACCAATTTTTACAGCAGCTTTTTCAAGCACCCGCATTCCCGGGGTTGTTTTTCTTGTGTCGAGAACTTTTGTTTTCAGCCCCTCGAGATGTTGAACATACTCATTAGTACGGGTGGCTATGCCGCTCATACGCTGCATCACATTCAGAACAAGGCGTTCCGTTTTCAGAAGAGTCCACACCTTTCCTTCAACCGTAAAAGCAATATCACCCGGTTTTACTTTAGTACCATCTTTAATTAGAATATCTATTTTAATCTCTGGGTCAATCTTTTTAAAAATCTTTTCAGCTACTTCTATTCCGGCAATAATACCGGGCTCTTTTACCAGTAGGTGAACTTTCCCCATCTCAGTTTCAGGGATACACGATTGAGATGAGTGGTCTCCATCTCCGATATCTTCTTTTATAGCTAAATCTATTAGCTCTTCAATAAGTTTATCAGTCATTTTGTTTTTCAATCCTTAGTTGATGAATCAATAAATTACCATTCACCTTCTTTGTGAGAAAATAGATGCGGAAAACAGCAGTGCCAGTTGTATAGTTTCCAATAGCAAACGATGCCTTCTGCCTGCTTCCCTCATGAATTATTCTAAAACCCTCAGGTGGGTTCTTTGTGAAAAAGTCCTTTAGTACCATCTCAGCCTGTGACTTGCTGAATATACCCGATTTCTGAGGGAGAACCAGTTCAATATTTTCATTAAAATATTCAGCAAGGTTCGAGGCACTACCATCTCTTGTGGCATTCACTATGTCCTGAGAGATGGTACCGCTATTCTGTGCAAAAAGCGTAAAACTAAAACTCAGAGCCAGAATGAAACTTAACGAAGTTAATTTAAAATAGTGTTTCATGATACAAACATTGTTTGTTTTAAACTTTAAATATGCAGAAAATTATGCAGTCAGCTCAATTATTTCAATAAAAATAATTATTTACAAAAATTAAACCATATTTTTATAAACGTATAAAACTGTATACGTAATGAAGATAGGACTAGTTGTGATAGGCAAAACAGATGATAAATTTATAATCGAAGGGATAAAAAAATATCAGAACAGACTAAAACATTATATCCCTTTTGAGTATATTGAACTGCCTGACGTAAAAAAAGCCAGAAACCTGTCGCAGGAGCAGCAAAAAAAGATGGAGGGTATAGCACTACTCAATATCCTTAAGCCGGGCGACTACGTTATTCTTCTCGACGAAATGGGTAAATCATTCTCGTCACGTGAATTTGCAACCTATACAGAGAAACGTATGGTGGCAGGAACAAAACGTATGCTGTTTATTATAGGAGGGCCCTACGGATTTTCAGATGAGATATACAAAGTAGCTAACGATAAAGTGTCATTGTCAAAAATGACCTTTTCGCACCAGTTGGTAAGACTAATATTTTTTGAGCAGATATACCGTGCAATGACAATTTTAAAAAATGAGCCGTATCACCATGATTGAATACTAAAGTTATATGGTTACAGGATTAAAGGGCTGAATGGTTGATAATTTTATGAAACAAGATAAAAGTATGAAAGACAGAAGACTTCTTTTACCGGTTGTATTTCTCATAATATCAATTTTAGGTTGGTTAGGAGGGCTATCTATCTCTTCATTCCGAACCGATTCTGAGTCTATTCATATCAACAAGGCAAAGATTGAAAGTGTTATTAACCGGAATCAAAATATCTTAAAAAATAATATCTCATTAATTAAGATTCAACTGAAAGAAGGCAAACAACTTTCGGTTATCATGAACTCCTTTTCAAATATGGAGACGTCGTACTACGTTTTTAATAACAACAGCCTGATTGGCTGGTCTGATGCATCAATACCTGTTGCTGAAGAGAAGGATTCTTTTTTAACCAGCAATGTAGTACAACTAAAGAACGGGTGGTTCTTGGCTGAGAAAAGCAGAGTTGATAGTACTGTTTTCATTGGTCTATTCCAAATTAAACAACAATACCTGTACGAGAACAAGTTCCTTAAAAACGGTTTTAACAAACAGTTTGGTTTAAATATAAATCCCGATATCAATAAAGATTTACCCAACAAAGGTGTTGCTATCAACGATGTTAACGGGCAATATCTGTTTAGCCTGATTATGAACCAAGCCTCCTTTATCTCATCAGTCCCGGGTAAATTTGGTCTGTTTTTTATTCTTATTGCAATAGCCGGAACAATTCTGTTTGCAGGTTCCATTCTTAAAATCGTCAGTAAAAAAATTGGCAACTTCGCATTTCTGATATCAGGAGCAATACTGTTTCTGCTATTCTTCTGGTTTGTGAAATTTAACTTTTTACACCTAATGAGTACGAGTGAGATATTCTCACCTGTACTTTTTGCATACACCTCGTGGTTTCCTTCGCTTGCATCAATGTTATTGCTGGCTTTTCTGTTACAGGTTTTCTCATTTTGGTTTTACTGGCTATTCAAGCTTCCGGCAATTGTAGAGACAAACGAAAATAACAAAAGGTTGACACTGGTAACTTTTACCATCTCCATAGCTGTAGTTTTACTCTATTTTCTTTTTATTAACTGGTTAATTATTATTCTTGTAGACAATTCATCTTCCCTTTCATTATACTCCCGCATTAATGATTTTGATATTACCGCAATAGCAAAAGTAGCTACTATTGTTCTTCTTTTGTTCTCCTTCATTTTTATATTAGAAAAGACGGTAAGTATGTTTAATTCATTTTTGAACATTAAAAGCAAGGTGATAGTATTGGCTGCCGTTCCTTCAATATTTTATCTTATATCTACACTATTCAATTATGAATCTCTTCCCGAGAGTTTTGTTTTTTTCTTCATCATAACCCTATTGTTAGTATTTATCAGATATAAAAAAAGAACGATTCTCTCTCATGAAATATTTACCTGGATTATTTTTCTATTCTCATTTTATGTTACCATTATATTGGTACGTCTGTATGCCGAGAAGGAGCGAAAGAGCAGAGAGGTACTGATTGAAAATCTCTCATTCAGACTGGCAAGGGAGGAGGATCCTGTGTCCGAAACATACCTCAAAGGAGTAGAGTCTGCCATTGAAAATGACAAAAAATTAGAGGAGTTTTTAGCCGAAGATGAGTTCTCTCCGGATAGAATAAGAGAGTATCTGGAGAAGAAATATTTTGTAGGTTATCTTAGTCGATACGAGCTGCAAGTGGTTCCGTGCTGGCCGGGGAGCAATCTCCTAATTGAAGAGACGGGTGAGACATTTAATTGTTACAACTACTTTGACGAATTGATTGCTGACATAGGAGACACCGTATTCGCAAGCAAGCACTTCTACTTTCTTGATAACGGAAATGGGAGCGTAACTTACATAGGCGTTTTTAACTACTTCAATAATAGTCCAACATCAAAGGTGAGCCTCTACATTGAGGTTAACTCAAAACCCGTTTTTGTAGGATTGGGATACCCCGAGCTCTTAAAGAGTGATAAGGAGCGAATGGTTTTTGAAGTTGGCGATGATTATTCATACGCCAAATATGTAAATGGTAATATTGCCAAGCAGTTTGGAACTTATGAGTACGAGATAAGCAGCGACTTCTTTGAGAGGAGTGATACGCAAAAGTACTACATCGAGTCAGACAGTGAGAGCCATCTGGTTTATACACCTGAAGAGAACATACTAATAGTTTTAACACGTTCGTCACTCTCGCTGTCAAATTTAATAATAGGATTCTCTATCTTTTTTATTGCTTTCTTTTTGTTAGCACTACTGTCGTTAATGATGTTGAAACTAAAGAACGGAATTCCTTTTTTCAGGTTCTCTATTCGCGAGCGCATACAGATAGCCTTAATTAGTATGGTGTTAGTTTTGCTTCTGGTTATTGGCACAAGCTCTGTCTACTACTCTATTTATCAGTTCAAAAATAAGAATAGCGAAATTCTTACACAGCGCCTGAAATCTGTATTGATGGAGGTTGAGCAAAAACTGGGACAAGAGGTTGATGTCACCGATAAAACAGATGATTACCTACAGAGACTACTCCAGAAATTCTCAAATGTATTCTTCTGCGACATAAACCTCTTTAGTCTCGATGGCCACCTACTGGCGACTTCACGACCTGAATTATACATAAACGGGCTGACAGGCCGCCTAATGTCACCCAAAGCTTTTTATGAATTGTCAACCAATAAAAAGACAGAGTTTATTCATGAAGAGTCCATAGGGGCATTAAATTATGTTTCTGCCTACGTAGTTGTACTTAGCGATAATAATGTACCGTTGGCATATTTAAATATCCCATACTTTGTGGGAAGTGATTCTCTTCGGGATCAGATTTCATCTCTTATTGTAGCAGTTATAAATGCTTACCTGATATTTATTTTGATTGCAATAAGCTTTGCCGTATTTGTATCCAAACGAATCACCTACCCACTATCGATGATTCAGAGTAGATTGGGGAAAGTATCATTAAGTAAAAAAAATGAGAAGATAGAGTATAAGCGTAAAGATGAGATTGGCGAGCTAGTTACAGTATACAACCGTATGGTGGATGAGCTCTTGGAGAGTGCCGGAAAACTGGCTCAGAGTGAAAGAGAGACCGCATGGAGGGAGATGGCCAAGCAGATTGCTCACGAAATTAAAAATCCATTAACACCTATGAGGTTAAATGTGCAATACCTGCGTCGTGCCAGAAAAGATGATGTTGAGGATTTTGACGCCTATCTTGATAAAGTTACCAATTCGCTGATTGAGCAGATAGATCAGCTGTCAGTTATCGCCACGGAGTTTTCAAATTTTGCTAAGATGCCAATAGCTAAACGAACACGGGTTGATGTAATATCAAGACTTAAATTAGCATGTGACCTTTTCAGGAAAACACCGGCCATTGAGATTATTGAGGAGTTTGACGCATCTCTACCCATCTGGGTATATGCTGACCCCGACCAGATGGTTAGTGTATTTAATAATCTTATTAAAAATGCCTCCCAGTCGATTCCCAAAAACAGAGAAGGAATACTAAGAATTAAAGTGGATTCTGACGATACGAATCTTAAAATAACATTTGCCGATAATGGCTCAGGCATGTCACCTGAGGTTAAAGAGAAGATTTTTCAACCCAGTTTTACAACTAAAAGCAGCGGTATGGGATTAGGATTGGCTATTGTTAAAAATATTATAACAAATACTAAAGGGAATATTTGGTTTACAACTCAACAAGGCGTGGGCACAACATTCTTTATTGAGCTACCGCTGTATGACCGATAAAAAGAGTATTTCGGGCAAAGCATAAAAGTCATCTGGTGTCTCACTATTAACAGCCACCCGGTGACTACTAGTGGTTCCTCTAAAACATATCTGACTGACAACTAATTTTTCTTTATAAATTCAATAAGGTTATCAGCCATAATCTGCTGCTCCTCAATTCGGGGATGGCCGGGTGTCTCTTTATATGGCACAAAAAGAGTCTGTATCCTTTTATCGTTTAGTTGTGCTACAGCTTGCTCCACATATCCGAGCCATGGAGAGTCTTTCGCTGTAATATCCATATTACCAAGCATGCAAATAATCCTTGCGTTGGGATAGTGGCCTCTTAGGGCTGAAACAAACCGGCGGTATGAGTTAATTATAAACTCATCATCAGGAGCAGTAGTTCCAAATCTGTGCTTAAACTCGTTATGGTCGGGCATATTTACAAGCCACGAATCATTCTGAAAAAGATTAATTACTACAATGTCGGGGGTATATTTTGAAAAATCCCAACTACTGCCAGGGTCATTTGGGATAAGCCTGTTATACATCTCAGGCATAATCAAAGGAAACCAGCTAACCATAATCCCAATACCTCCTTTACTGATACAGCGGTAATCAGCATCCAAACTGCGTGCTGTTACAGCTGCATAGCTATTCCAATTATTTGTAAAGATGCTATCAGGTGAATCGTTACCGGAATAATCCTCAACAGCACATCCCGATGTGATGGAGTTTCCATAAAACTCAATCTTCACATCTTTCCTGGTATCAGCCGGCAGAAGTTTTGCATTGCCCTCTAACTTAAAACCGTAAAAATTCGTTTTCCCATTATTCCACTCCGTACGTTTAAAAATCTCTATTGAGTGTTTCCCCTCTGTAAGATTTGAGGCCAACAGATACTGCTTCTTATCTGTATCGGGATGCAAAACTATTATGCTGTCCTCATCAAGAACAATGTTGTAATAGTTCTCCCCTTTCTCATCTTTCAGAGTTGCTGATACAGACTCGCCTTCAAAGTTAATCTTCACAGAAGTACCCGGCCAAATTAAAGTTGCCACACTATCGTTCATCTCAATACGCCCCATGTATGTAATGTTTTGGTCAGTTACAGGTATCGTTAACCCGTCATCCTTACATCCCAGCATAAGTAGTACAACAATAACAATATTGGCAATAAAGGGAAAAAGTTTACTATTCATGATAATTTACTTTTAAATTGTCTCACAAAGTACAGATTACAAATCACAAAAAAAAGTAAAGGCCTCACTCAAAGTGAAGCCTTTACTATATATTTTTTGACATTGAAGGGCTCACTTCAAGTGAAGCCTTCAATCCTTACAGCCTACTACTCAACAATAGTCAACTCGTCAATAAGGTTTTGTGCTCCTGCATACTTATCAATAATAAATAGTACGTAACGCGAATCAACACAAATAGTTTTTTGCAAATCAGGTTCAAAAGCGATATCTCCACTCATTGCCTCCCAGTTACCATCGAAAGCTAAACCTATCAGCTCTCCATTGCCATTGATAACAGGACTACCGCTGTTACCACCAGTTATGTCGTTATTGGTTGTAAAACAGACAGGCATATACCCTTTCTTATCGGCATAACGACCGTAATCTTTTGTATTGTAAAGCTCTTTTAATTTATCCGCAACAATAAATTCAAAGTTATTAGGATCCTCTTTCTCCATTACTCCCTTCAGGGTTGTGTACTCCTTGTAAATAACGGCATCACGAGGCTCGTAGTCGCCTACCACACCATAGCTTAATCGCATTGTAAAGTTAGCATCAGAATATTGAATAAGCTCTGGAGCCATCTCCATCAAACCTGCCTGAAAAAGACGGTTATCCTGAGAAATCTTTTTTGAGCTCTCTTTCTGCATATCTCTCAGGTTCATGTATGTATCAAGTACTGCTTTCCCTCCCTGAAATACAAGGTCTTTTTCAAGTATTTTAAGCTTTGGATTGTCTAAAAATGCATTGAATCGGGCTTCATCAGTAAAGATTGACTTTTCAAAAATCACATCACTATATTTCTCAAAATCACCTTTAAACTTCTTGTCAATAATTTTGTAAAACTCGGGATAGTACTTCTTGTCGATGTCAGTATGATAAAGCTCCAGCATAGCTGCCATAACCTTATGGTCAGTTTTGGCACTGTAATCTTTGTAGAAAGATTTCTCAGATATTTTCATCCCTTCCACTATTTTGTCAATCTTCTCCTGCTCACCTGACTGAAGAGCCTCTTCCAATCTTTTTGCCAATAGAGAGAAGCCAAAGATTTCAGTTCCTCGCAAGAAAGACTCTATCAGATATGAGTTTGCATACATCGAAGCAGCTCTACCCTGATAGCCTGTTTTTAATCCTTCCAACGCATCACCATATTTTTCTTTACTAACAGAGGTGCTGTTTGCCCACTTATCAAATCTTGCTTCCAGCTTCTGTTTTTTTGAGATAACATCCAACTTCTCCAAACCTCTGTTCATTCCAATACTATTTTTCCAATAGTTAGAACTGCGTGAAAATTTAGATGCATATTGAATACGAATCTTCTCGCTCGACATCATATCTTTCTTCCAAATATCCTGTTTAATTCCTCTAACCTTAATACGTGCATGGTTAGTAATATTCATGCGCTCTTCGATACCCCACGATGTGAGATACCTATCGGTGCTACCCGGATACCCAAGAGTCATAGCAAAGTCACCTGTCTCAACTCCTTTAATGGAAACCGGGAGGTGATGAGCAGGCTTGTACGGTTTATTGTCGGGTGAGTAAGCTGCAGGGTTACCATCAGCATCAGCATATACTCTGAAGATACTAAAGTCGCCGGTGTGACGAGGCCACATCCAGTTGTCGGTATCATGTCCGAATTTACCTATTGACGATGGGGGAGCACCAACAAAACGAACGTCACTGAATTTCTCATATACCACAAGGAAGAACTGATTGCCTGCAAAGAAGCTTCTTACCATTGCATTATAAGTTGTTCCATCAATAGCCTTCTCAACTATTTTGGCATTAACCTCCCGAATCTTCTCTCCTCGCTCCTCTTCCGACATATCATCGGTAACCACTGCATTTATCTGATCGGTAACATCCTTCATGTATTTCATGAAGGTAGCAGATATTCCGGGGGCCGGCATCTCCTCCTCTAAGCTTTTAGCCCAGAACCCATCTTTCAGAAAATTATGCTCTAGTGAACTTAATTTCTGAATTGTACCGTAGCCACAGTGGTGATTAGTAAAGATAAGTCCTTTGTCGGATACTATCTCACCGGTACAACCGCCACCAAAAATAATTACAGCATCCTTTAAACTACTGTGGTTAATACTGTAGATATCCTCAGCCGTAAGCTTCAGCCCCAGATCCTTCATCTTTTTCATGTTCAATTTCTGAATGAGAGGTAAAAACCACATTCCTTCATCAGCTCTTATATTACTTGTGAACAGACTGACAATCAGGAAAAAAGTTAAAATCTTTTTCATGTGAATAAAACTTTTAAATTATTATTTTTTAATATTGATTGTAAATATAAGTTTTTATTTTAAATCTAGTTTCAGCTGCTCATCAAGCAGTTTGAAAGTTATTCTGTGGTATGGCGTAGTACCGGTCTTTACAATTCCCTCACGATGTTTCTTTGTTGGATACCCCTTATTTTTGTCCCAGTAGTACTGAGGATACTGCTTATGAAGTTCAAGCATAAACTCATCACGGTGTGTTTTAGCCAAAACACTTGCAGCCGCAATTGAAAGATACTTCCCATCACCTTTAATTACACATGTATGTTTAATATTGGGGTATGGGTAGAATCGGTTTCCGTCGATTAACAGGTGTTGTGGTTTCGTCTCTAATTGGTCAACAGCCCGGTGCATGGCAGTAATGGAAGCTCTTAATATATTTATTTTATCTATCTCGTTATTATCAACAAATGCCACCGCCCAGGCAATTGCCTGCTCTTCAATGATTGGTCTTAACTCCTCACGCTGTTTTTCGGTGAGCTGCTTGGAGTCATTCAATATATGGTTTGTAAATCCTTTGGGCAGTATTACTGCGGCAGCTACTACCGGACCCGCGAGGCATCCTCTTCCTGCCTCATCACAACCGGCTTCAATAAGATTCTCATTCAGATATGGAAGAAGGTTAGCCAAAATGATTAAAAATTATTATTCCTCTTTTTGATGGAAAAGTATGGGGATTTCAATATTACTTTTCAGAATAAATTACTTCAAGCAATATTTGTCCTACCGCTTTAAGTGTTGCTCTATCAATATTATTCATATTATCCTCATGCGTATGCCAGTATGCATTGAAATTTGTTTCAGACATCGGCTCATGCTGAATTATGTCGATACTTGGAATATTTCGCAGCTTGTTAACATATACATGGTCATCAACAATCTGACCACCATCCTCAAAGCTAAAATAGCTTAAATACCCCTGATCAGCAGCTGTGTTCCAAACCCTGTCAACCAAATTTGGTGCAAATTTTTTAGAGTATAGCTCTTGATAAAAGACGGCATCAGGAGCCCCAACCATATCAAGCAGAATCCCGTATCGTGCGGTATAGTCTTTTCTGTGTGGATTTTTGCACCAGTACTGTGTGCCCAGACACCAAGTATCAGGTTTATACTTCACATCAATATGATCGGGCATACCGTAATCTTCAGCATCGAAGAAGATAATATCTACCCCCATATTTATACCGGCTTTGTTTATCTGACGTGCCATCTCCATCAGCACCCCTACTCCACTGGCTCCGTCGTTAGCACCAAGTATGGGTGTATTGCGCTTTTGAGGATCAGGGTCATGGTCGGCAAACGGACGGCTATCCCAATGAGCAAACAGCAATATTCTGTTCCTCTTTTCAGGATTGAACTGGCCTATAATGTTTTTAGCCTTTAGCTCAGTTCCGTCGAAAGCAGTTACCGGGGCATCCTGAACAATCACATCAGCACCAAAACGTTTCATTTCGCTACTAAGGTAATCGGCACAAAGCAAGTGCTCTTTAGTGTTTGGGACACGTGGCCCAAATGCCACCTGCTTCTCAACATAGGAGTATGCCGAGTCAGCATTGAACTGCGGTGCTTTAATCAACTTCACTGATGAACTTTTTTGTTTTGTTACGCTTCCGGCTCTCTTTCCCGAACCCTGACATCCTGCTAAGGCAATCAGTGCAACGGTTATTAATGTGATGTGTTTTAATATCATTGTTTCAATTTATCTGTTTATGATTTGTTCCGGGTTCAAAATATGTTTCGGGTTCCAAGTTCAAAGTTCCGGGTTTCGAGTTCCTTGTTTCGGGTTCCGGGTTACTCAATTCCTCAAATCCTCAGTTACTCAATTCCTTCTGCCTTTTTACTTTTTACTTTTTACTTTTTACTTTTTACTTTTTACTTTTTACTTTTTATCCCGATGCTCGGGATTTCGCTATCGCTCAGCTTTTATCTTCCAGCTTCTGCCTAAAGTACCGCTGTCAG
>JALVBA010000022.1 GCA_027010905.1 Marinilabiliaceae bacterium | reverse complement strand
TATTTGCTTGCTTATATTAATTTAGCAGATTATTATTTGGAATTGGACAAAAACAGTAATGCTAAAGATATATTGGAAAAGTGTTTAAAAATAAAACCAAAATATTCAAAGGCCTTAGACAAGTTGAAAGAGATTAAGAACAGGATAAGCAGTATACATGAGAAGTAAACAAATAATCAAATAATCACAATTAATTATTGTATCATGAAAAAGTTAGCATTAATCTTGGTTTTCGGATTACTATTATCATTAACAGCACCATTAAGCTCTGTTGTAAGAGCTCAGGATCCTGCTGCGGCAGACACACTATCGCAGGACGACAATGCTGCACCTCTCTACAACCCTGAAGAAGAGGCTGAGGAATCAGAGTCTTCAGATAAAGTTCTATGGTTAGGAGTAGCCTTTATTGTAGTTGTTGGCGGTTACCTCGTTTTCAAAAAATCAGGAAAAAAGAGATAGTAGGTTAACTGTTCAATAAACAACTATTGATGTGAACAAAACCGATAAACAATTTGAGCATGTAATTGCAATCTGTAAAGATATCTTCAAAAAAAAGATGAAGGACTACGGAACAGCATGGCGCATCTTACGCCCCACGTCTCTCACTGACCAGATTTTCATTAAGGCGCAACGTATCCGGAGTATAGAGACAAAAGGTATTTCAAAAGTTGATGAAGGTGTGAGTTCTGAATTTATCGGTATCATCAACTATGCAGCAATGGGTATTATCCAGCTTGAACTCGGCCCTGCCAACAAACCAGAGATGGATAATGACAAAGCTCTAAAGCTCTATCTTGATAATATATACAAGGCAAAAAGCCTTATGTCAAATAAGAACCATGACTACGATGAGGCATGGAGAAAAATGAGAATTAGCTCATTTACCGACCTTATTCTTATGAAACTTCATCGCACAAAACAGATTGAAGACAACCGGGGTCAAACACTAATATCAGAGGGTATTGAAGCAAACTATCTCGACATTATCAATTACGCTATTTTTGCACTTATAAAAATTAAATTCCCCGAGGAGACAAAAACAGAATAACTGATGATTAGATTTCTTAGTCGAATAGTAGTAGGATTACTTTTTCTCTTCTCCGGTTTTGTTAAAGCCGTTGACCCGGTTGGCGGAGCTATCAAATTAAAGGACTATTTTGAAGCTTTCGGCTTTGATTTTCTTAGTGGGTCTGCTCTCTTTCTTGCTATTTTTCTCTCCTCCATTGAGGTTATCATTGGGTTTCATCTTTTGGTAAAAATACGAATCAGGCAGATGGCATATGCTGCACTTGTTTTGATGCTCTTTTTCACTCTTCTGACATTTGTACTTGCCATTTTTAATCCGGTTAGTGATTGCGGTTGTTTTGGCGATGCCATTAAACTTACTAACTGGAACACATTTCTTAAAAATTTAATAACGCTCCCTTTTGTCTTGATTATTTTCAAAAACAGAGAACGGTATGAGGACGAGCTTTCGAGATGGAGAGTTTTCAGTCTATCAGTAATTTCAGTAATCTTTGCTGTGAGTGTATCTGTTTACAGCTACAGAAACCTTCCAATGATAGATTTCCGCCCATTCAAAACAGGAACAAATATACCGGAAGCGATGAAGATTCCGGAAGGGGCTCAACCTGAGTATAAAACTGTGTTTCTACTTGAAAAGAACGGAGTTAAAAAGGAATTTGATGAGAATAACTACCCGTATACCGATACAACATGGCAATTTATCGACAGTAAGACAAAACTGATTAAGGAGGGATACCACCCTCCAATCACCGACTTCTACATAACAAACAAGCAGGGAGAAGAGGCTACTGACAATATTCTTAACAGCGACAAGCCACTTTTTTTAATGATAGCTCCTGATATTTCAAAGATCAGGTCTGACCATGCCTCGGATTTAATTAAACTTAGTAGCAGGTGCAGAGTAAAAGGCCTTCGTTTCTATTGTGTCACCAGCTCGCTTTACGACGAGATAATGGAGTTTGAACAGAAAAACAGACCTATGTTCAACTATCTTTTTGCCGATGAGGTGCTGCTTCAGACAATCATTAGAGGTAATCCCGGATTGGTAATAATTGATAAGGGTACAATTCTGGCAAAGTATAACTATGTTAATACCCCTTCGATAGAGATTGTTGACAATCCTCTGTCGTACATTTTGAAAAAGAAGAGTAGGCAAACGGAGAAATATGCTCTGTTTATTACAGCTCTACTGACAATTGTACTAGTACTGATTTTTTACAAAAAAGATTAATATACATTTAAAAACAGATAAGTATGAGAAAGAACATTGTTGCAGGAAACTGGAAAATGAACAAGACCTTAACTGAAGGTGTTGAACTGGCAAAAAAGTTAACAACCATTCTGACTGAAAATAAGCCTAATTGTGATGTGGTTATTGGAACTCCGTACATTCACCTTTCAGAGGTTGCTAAAACCGTTGACACAAGTGTTATTGGTGTTTCAGCTCAAAACTGTGCCGATAAAGTTAGTGGAGCTTATACAGGTGAGATTTCGGCCGCCATGGTTAAATCAACAGGTGCTAACTATGTTATCCTTGGACATAGCGAAAGAAGAGCCTACTATGGCGAGACTGATGCTATATTGAAAGAGAAGGTAAATCTGGCTCTCAATAATGACCTGACCCCTATCTTCTGTATTGGTGAAGTACTGGAAGAGCGTGAAGCAGGTAAGCACTTTGAGGTTGTTACTACTCAAATTACTGATGGTCTGTTCCATCTTTCAGCTGAAGAGTTTTCGAAAGTAGTTCTTGCCTATGAACCTGTTTGGGCTATTGGTACTGGTAAAACAGCCTCTCCGGAGCAAGCTCAGGAGATACATGCTTACATACGTAAAACAGTCAATGATAAGTACGGTAGCGAAGTTGCTGATAACACCTCTATTCTTTATGGTGGTAGTTGCAAGCCTTCAAATGCAAAGGAGCTGTTTTCAAATCCTGATGTTGACGGAGGTTTGATTGGCGGTGCCGCTCTGAAATCTGAAGATTTCCATGGAATTATTACTGCTTTCTAACGAAGGGTGTAAAATATGTGAGTGTAATAAATTACTTGGTATTGTCGAAGTAATATTCATCACTAAAAATATGAAAAGGTAAAAAGCATCTTAGTGATGCTTTTTTCTTCTCTGATAAATTAAGTCTCCATTATAAGGTTCAATTAGGATTAAATGTATCTTCACCCCTTTTTTGCTCCTCTTCCAGTCTCCTTATTTTATGCTTCACATCATCCTCACTACTCAAATAGACAGCAATCCAGCGTGTTTTCTCATTTGCTTCAAAATATATTTTAGCAATCATTGTTAGTGGTACAGAGAGGAACATACCAATAATACCAAGCAACCAGCCCCAAAAAACCAGAGAGACAAATACAACGAGTGTTGAGAGTCCTAAACCATTAGCCATTATTTTTGGCTCAACAATACTACCAATAATAAGGTTGATAACAATATAAGCGGCACCTGTCCATAAAGCACCCCAAGGGCCTAACTGAACTATGGCAAGTAAAACAGCAGGTACGGCAGCCAACAGAGAACCAATGTTTGGAATATAGTTCATTAAAAAGGCTATTAGTCCCCAAAGGATTGGATAATCAACTCCAACAATTGCCAACCACACTCCAACTAAAACACCGGTAGCTAAACTGGTTAATGTTTTTATTGAGAGGTAATGCCGCACACCATAGATAACTTTCCTGTACTTGTCGCTATCAGCTTCGGGGTCAGATGATGTTAATCTTATCTTTAGGGGAAGAGAACTGGCCTCCAGTAGAATAAACGACACTGTTAACAGAATCAGCATAGAGGTACTCATCAGATTTCCAACACTATTCAACACGTTAGCAGTAAATGAAAGTACCTTTCTACTGTCAAAACTCTTCAGTATATTATCGTTATGAAACTCTATTCCAAAGTTCCCTAAAGTCCCCACCCATTTCACCTCTAATGCCTGCAGTTTACCCTCATACGCAGGTAGACTTTGGGAGAATGATGCAATTGAAGTACCAGTAACTCCACCAATAAGCAATATAAAAAGTAACATTATAAACAGAACAATAATCACAGCTAATACATTATTAACACCCTTTTTCTTCAACCATGATAAAGGATAGGCTCCAATTATACTAATGAATAGTGACAGAAGAAATGGGGTTATGATAGATGAAGCAGCTCTTAATCCTGATAAGATAACAATGATTCCCGCTATATGCATAATAGGACTCTGCTGAAAAATCAGTGGAGTTTTATTGGTTTGTGACATTTCGTACTTTAGTTATTTTAATAATATGCAAGATAGAAAAATAATCATAAAATATTTCATCTGTTTCACATTTTACCAATCATCTGTCTTGAAAGCTGACGCAG
>JALVBA010000021.1 GCA_027010905.1 Marinilabiliaceae bacterium | reverse complement strand
GTTTATAATAATGTATCAGCGTGTTAAGACATAAGCAAATAAACGTATCAACAAATAACCAAAATACATTTTAGTTAGTACCCACTAAGTTTGCAGTAATACCTAATTTATTACTCAATAAGAGTCTGTTCTCATTATTTACTGAGCAAGCAGCTTCTCTTTTACAAACGGAGCACAATCAATACTTTTGTCAGAGTGGTATACAACTACCTGAGAACTAATATCGAATATATATATTAACCCTTTTTCCTGACCTACCGTAGTAATTGCAGCCTGTACTTTCTGGATAATCGGCTGTAACAACTGTTGCTCTTTTTGAGTAATTGTTTGCTGAGCCATCTGGTTATATTGCTTAATACGAGCATCAAGGTCCTGAATCTCTTTCTCTTTAGTAGCTTTAATTAAATCAGGCAGAGAGTCACGCTGGCTTAGGTAAGATGAATATTTGCTATCCAAATCCTCACTCATAACTTTTAACTGATCCTGAAGCTTAGTGGCTTCTGCTTGTAATTGCGCATCAGCAGCCTTCTTTGCCGGAAGTTCAGAAACAAGTTGTTGGACATTAATATGTCCAAATTTAAGCTCCTGCGCTGTAGCTTTTCCTGCAAATGCTACAAATAGTGTTAAAATAAAAATCTTTATTAGTTTCATAATACTTCAATTTTCGATTTATGTTTATTATTTAGTTGTGGTTATTCCCAATTTTGTTTTTACCAATGGAGCAACATCAATACTCTGGGCAGAATGGTAGACAGGCATATTACTGGCTGTTTCAAAGATATACAAAAATCCATTCTCATCACCTACCTCCTGAATTGCAGCCTGAACTCTCTTTATAAGTGGCATTTTCAACTCCTGCTCTCGAGCCTTCAGTTGTTGCTGAGCAAGCATGTAGTAGTTCTGAACTTTCTTTCCCATCTCTTGTAAAGATTTCTCTTTTTCTGCTCTGGCAGCCGGAGCCATTGTTTCTGCAACTTTTACATACTCATCCTGTTGAGTTTTCATATCAGCTTGCATAGTAGCCAACTGATCCTCCTTCTGTTTATACTCAGTATCCATCTGAGTTTGAATTGCTTTAAGTTCGGGCAACGAGGTTAAAACTTCCTGCGTATTTATATGACCAAACTTCATTGGCTGTTGACCATAAGTCAGCACTCCAATAAAAAGCAACACATTTAAAAGTACTAATCTATTTCTCATCTATTTCAAATTAAATTATTGTTTTTTTATTCCCAGTCGTTCTAAAACAACATCACTTATATCAAATTTTGGGTCTGAATACATTATCCCAATACCGGAAGCCTTATCAAATACCGCAGCATAACTTTTTTCACCTGCAATTTCCAATATGGCACTATATATCTCATCCTGTATAGGTTGAATTAAGGCCTCTCTTTTCTTAAACAACTCTCCTTCCTGACCAAAGTACTTGTTCTGGAGTGCTTTTGCGTTTTTCTCCTTCTCTACAATCTCCTCCTCTTTCTTCTTTTTCATCTCATTGGAGAGAAAAATATTCTCAGTTTGATACGCTTCATACAAAGCGGTTACCTCCTTAAATGATGACTCTATCTCCTTTTGCCAAACGTTAGACAGCTGACTCAGCTGCTCGTTTGCAGCTTCATAAGCAGGTATATTTTTTAATATGTATTCAGAATCAACAAACACATACTTTTGAGCCGTAATCATCTGTCCGGCTACAAGCATCACTACAAAAAAAAGTATCTTTTTCATGGCTATTTATTTAATGTTTCTTTAATCTACTCAAAAATCGAACCATAATATTAAAATCAACAATTATTAGAAAGATTGACCAATAATAAAATGGAATTGACTACCACCTGCACTAGGCATGCCAGGAACATCATCGAAACCATAACCCCAGTCAATACCCATCAAGCCAAAGATAGGTAAAAATATACGCAAACCAACACCGGCTGAGCGTTTCAATCTATAAGGATTGTAATCTTTAAACTCACTCCACGAGTTAGCAGCTTCAGTAAATACAAGTGCAAAAACCGTTGCCGAAGGCTGTAGTGTAATAGGATACCGTAGCTCCATTGTCAGCTTTGTATATAGATTACCGTCGTAAGCACCAGTAATAATATCCCTTGGCGTAAGTGACGAATTCTCATACCCTCTGGCACCAATTGTCTGACTACCATAAGTATTATAACCCGACATACCATCACCACCTACAATAAATTTCTCAAACGGAGACTTTAAATTCTCATTATAATATCCAAGAAATCCCATCTCAACCTTACCCATTATCACAAGCTTACGGGCAACATCAAGAGGCTTAAAGAGTGCTCCTTTAAATGTCCATTTATGATACTCAATAAATTTATACCTCTCCTGCTGTGATGCACTTTCCCAATACTCATCGGTTTTACTGCTAAATGTAGACCATGGAGGTGTTATCTCCAGCCCAACAGAAAAATCGGAACCGCTACGTGTGTAGATAGGATTATCAATTGAACGACGACTCAAAACAGCCTTAAATGCAAGGTTGTTTGATACTCCATTATGCATGATGAAATAGTTCCAGTCCTTTAGACTGTACCGTTGGTAACTGGCTTCGAAATATACTGAAAACCAGTCATCAGGCCAGCTAAGTCTTTTACCATACCCTACCGAAGCACCCAGTACTTTCAAATATTGATCCGGTATTGCATTTTTGTCGTATTGGTATCTACCACCAAAACCACTGCCACCATAACCATAACCATAACCACCATATGAGTTGTACGGGCTGTATGGGTTGTATGAATTGTATGAGTTGGAAAATCTCCTACTTACACCACTCTGAACTGAGTAATATGTTGATACACTTAACGAGTTAGGGCGTTTACCACCAATCCATGGTTCAACAAAAGAGGCACTGTATGACTGGTAGTACTTACCATTAGTTTGCAGACGTAACGAAAGTGTCTGTCCATCTCCTGAAGGTAGAGGTCTCCATGCTTTTGGATTAAAGATATTACGAACTGAGAAGTTTGAGAACCTTAAGCCTAGTGAACCCACAAACATACCGGCTCCCCAACCACCTGACAATTCAATCTGATCATTAGCCTTCTCCTCAAGATTGTAGACAAGATCAACTGTTCCGTCATCCTGATTTGGTAAAACCTCTGGGTTTATCTTCTCAGGGTCGAAGTGCCCCAATTGAGCTAGCTCTCTTACCGTACGAATCAGCAACGATTTATCAAATAGCTGACCCGGCTTAGTTCTAATCTCCCGACGAACAACGTGCTCATGGGTTTTAGTGTTACCCTTGATTATCACCTTGTTTATTTTGGCTTGCTGACCTTCATAAACTCTCATCTCCAAATCAATTGTATCCCCATGAACTCCTGTTTCAATGGGTGAGATGTTGGCAAACAGATAACCATGATTCATATATTCATTGCTAACAGCATCGTCATCATCCATAATTCTTTTCTGAAGATGATTTTGATTAAAGACGTCACCCTTCTGAATCATCAATCTGTATGAAAGGTAATCAGAACGATAAATACTGTTTCCAACCCATGTAATATCACCAAAGTAGTATTTCCTTCCCTCTTCAACCGTAATATCTACATCCACAGTATTATCCTCATTGCGAGTTACAGACTCATCAATAATAGTAGCATCGCGATAACCATTCTCATTATATTTATCGATTATTGCCTGCAAATCATTATTATATTCCTCCTCCACAAACTTCTTTGTTCTGAAGAAATTCTTCCAGTTACCCTTAGCATTAACCTTCTTCATTGCCCGGTTAAGCTTACCATCAGAAAGGATACTGTTACCTTTAAAAGTTAGTTCACGTACCTTAACCTTATCTTTCTTATCAACATTAATATCAAGTATAACGTGATTCTCTCGCGCAGAATCACTTTTCTGAACTATTGTAACTTCAGAATTGTAAAACCCCTTTTCGATAAAATAGTCGGTAATATACTTTTTTGCTCTATCAACGGCATAGGGAGTTACCTGCGAGCCTTTCATCATTGCCACCTTTTGGGATACTGTCTCCTTCTCGCTCTTTTTTAAACCGGATATGTTAATTTTAGATAATCTCGGCTGCTCCTTAAGTTGAATCTCAAGGAATACTTTTCTGCCTTCTATTTTTGTTGCCAATATTTTAACATCCGAGAATAGGCCATGTTTCCAGTAACGCTTAATGGCAGATGAGATCTCGTCGCCTGGTACAGAGATAACCTGACCAACCCTCAAGCCTGAGAGGTTAACCAGAATGTCAGTATCCAGATTTTTTATTCCGGTAACTTTTATCTCGCCAATCTCATGTTTTTTCGGCATCGCCGTATAGGAAATCTTAGGGACTTCTGTTTGTGAAATAACAGATATGAAGGGAAATATTAATATAAATATAAAC
>JALVBA010000020.1 GCA_027010905.1 Marinilabiliaceae bacterium | reverse complement strand
ATAGTTATTTATTCTTGATAATTTTTTTCCTGGGCTTCGGTAGTCTACTGTTTGCTCAAAAAAGTGAAATTAGAAAAGGTGAGAAAGACTTTAAGCAGGAGGAGTATTTCAGAGCTCTGGAAAATTTTAATATTGCTAAAGATAAAGGAGCTCAGTTTTCTGTTGATATCCAGAAAAAGGTTGCTTACTGTTACTACTATCTTAACGATATTGATAATGCTTTTAATGCTTTTACTGCTCTTGAAGATAAATTGAAGCCTCAGGATTACTTTATTTATGCATCTACAATTCATAAATTCGGCTTTTATCAGGGCGCAATAGACTGGTACGAGAAAGCTAAAAAAGAGGGTGGTGCAAATCCTATTCAGGTTAATGAACTGATTAAATCGTGTAAATGGGCTGAAGAAAACAGTCAGTTGAGCAACTATCGAGTAACTCCTTCAACACTTCTTACTTTCGGGCAGTCGTTCGGAATTCAGTACTATAAAGATGGTGTTGTTTACTCTTCAGCATCTGAAGTAAACTCAAAGAAACTGGATAAAACAGGTAAGGAATTTCTTAACCTTTTCTACTCTGAACTTAAAGATGGTAGTATTGTTGAGGGAGCATCACGTCCGTTCTCAAAGAATCTGATGTTTGACTATCACGTTGGAGCAATATCCTTTACATCGGATTATAAAACGATGTACTATACTAAGAGTGTAAGGGTTAAAGGTGGTAGAAGTATAATTAAAATATTTTCGGTAAACTACTTGGGTAACGATTGGGTAAATGAAACAGAGTTGTCTATCAATAGTGATGATTACGATGTTGCACATCCTGCTGTTTCGCCTGATGATAAATATCTCTATTTTGTATCAAATATGCGCGGAAGCATGGGAGGTACTGATATATATAAGGTTGAAAGAAAAGCTAATGGAGGATTTGGTACTCCGGTAAATCTGGGGCGTGAAATAAACACCTATGGTGATGAGCGGTTTCCGTTCATCAGTAAAAATAATAAACTCTACTTTGCCTCTGATGGACACATCGGTTTTGGTGGGCTGGATATATTTGTTGCCACTAAGGATGAGAGTGGCAACTGGGGTAATGTTACCAACCTAATGAAACCTATCAATAGTAATTCTGATGACTTTGGATATGTTATCGATCCTAAGAATTCGACAAGAGGATTTCTTTCGTCTAATAATTTTGGTGATCACACTAAAGATGTTATCTTTATTGTTGAACCTCGAACTAAGGGAAAAAGCTCTGATGAGGATTCTGCTCCAATAGCAGGGTTAGAGAATATTGTATCTAGTGCTGCGGTTGATTTGTCTCAATTCCCCGCTGCATTAACTCCTCTTTTTACCAGTACATTTAATGGTACTGTAAGCGAAGGTGTACATGTGGTAATTAGTGATGCTAACACAGGTGATGTTGTGGGCGAGGGCGATACTGATACCTCAGGAAAACTTAATATCATTATTCCTGAAAGTTATAAAAACGACCAACAGGAGTTTGAAATTAAGATGTCGAAAGAGGGAGAATATATCTCAAAACGTATGATTGTTAATATAATGGAGTTGAAGGATATTAATAGTAATGGTTTGATGATGACTCCGGTATTTAATGACTTAGCACTTGACGAGATTAGTGCAATGGTTATTCCTTATGTTGGTAATAGAATTACTGATGAGGGTTTACAAATTCTGGATAAACTTGCAGCATTGCTGAATAATAATCCTAATGTTGTAATTAAGCTTAACGGGCATACCGACTCCAGAGGAAACAGATATAACAACCTTAACCTTTCACAGAAAATTTCTGAAGAAGCAGAGCAGATACTTATTGGCAAAGGAGTGCAGGATGAAAATATTATTCCGCGGGGTTATGGCGAACGTTACCTGATTAATAAGTGTAAAAGAGGTGTATATTGCTCAGTTGAGGAGCATTTAAAGAATAGAAGAATAGAAGTTGTTGTTTGGAAGATAAAAGAATAGTAAATTTAAACTGTTAATATTACTACTATGAAATTATTAAGTAGTCTGCTTTTTGTGTGTGCACTAAGTATTCTTAATATATCGGCAGGAAATTCGGATAAACTTTCGAATCTCAGAACTCAAAAGAGGATTGTACGTATGGACAAAGCTGTTAGTCCGTACTATTCGATACAGATAATAGCATTGAAAGAGCCTCCTCGTGAGCCCGCTTTCTTTACCAAGGTTAATGTAGCCTTTGAGTATCCTTGTGCTGATGGTTACGTAAGGTATTGTGTAAGTCAGTTTAATAGCAAGAGTGAAGCACAAGCACAACTCTCGTCAATTAAAGCTTTGGGTTACGATCAGGCATTTGTTGTGAATACCGGCAAATATAATCTCGAAGCATCTGTTTGGAGTAGTAATGCTGCAAAAGAGATTGACCCCAATAAAATATATACAGTTCAGCTAAGTGCATTTCGTTTCCCGGTATATCTTTCACACTTTAAGAATCTGGAAAATGTAATGGAGTTTAGAATGAAAGATAAAATCTTCCGCTATACAATCGGGAAATTTCTTGGCTCATCGGCCAAAGAGGAGTTACAACGCATAAAATCAATGGGGTATAAAGATGCCTATCTGGTTGAATTTGATAAGTATGCTTCTTTCATGATTGAATAAATATTTTACTATTTTTGTACTCTTAATAGCAAGCTGGTCTATCGCTGTTATCTTTTTTGATGGCAGAGGAAAGTCCGGGCAGCTCAGGACACTGTGCTTCCTAACAGGAAGGTACTCGTGAGGGTAGAGTAGTGTAACAGAAAATAACCGTCCCGATTTATCGGGATAAGGGTGAAAAGGTGGGGTAAGAGCTCACCGGTATTCCGGGTAACCGGAGTAGCCGTACACCTTGCAGGCTGCAAGACCATGTATATCACAATCCCATTTTATGGGTAGGGTTGTCCGCTCTGTTTTCTTGTAAAAGTTGTGAGGGGTAGGTCGCTAAAGATTATGGGTGACCATAATCGAAGATAAATGATAGGCACCGCTGCGTGCGGAACAGGATCCGGCTTATAAGCTTGCTATTTTTTTACTCTTAATAATTTCCTGATGCAAAATAATTTCTTAACTAATGTATTTCGTTACCTCAATGAAGACATTTGGCGTGTTCGGTCTGATGAAACTTCAAAGCGTCAGTTTTTTCTTATCCGTGTTATTAGAATTTTGTATCTCTCAATCAAAGGTTTTATTAACGACAAATGTCAACTAAAAGCTTCGGCACTTACCTTATATTCCCTTCTCTCTGTTGTGCCAGTTGTTGCCATGGTTTTCGGAATAGCCAAAGGATTTGGCTTTGAGCAGCGAATCAGGCTACTGTTGGAGAGTAATGTGAGCGACCCTCACCAGCAAGAGGTGGTTAACTGGATTGTGAATTTTGCAGTTAGTTATCTTGAGAGTACTCCGGGAGGGCAGATAGCCGGTATTGGCTTTGCTGTTCTTTTGTGGTCGATAATGAAAGTGCTGGGGAATATTGAAGAATCGTTTAACGATATATGGGAGGTTAAACACTCCCGAAGTTTTATCCGGAAGTTCAGCGATTATATAGCACTGTTTCTGCTTGCTATTCTGTTTCTGGTCTCAACAAGTGGTGTTATAGTTTTTATCTCTAACCAGATAAAGGGAATTAGTATCTTAGAGTATGCCAGCCCTTTGGCTATGGTGATGTTTCCTTATATGATAATATGGATTGTTTTTACATTGCTGCTATATATTATGCCTAATAAAAAGGTCAATTTCAATGCGGCTCTTTTTGGTGGAATAATATCCGGTACAATGTTTCAACTGCTTCAATATGGATATATCCATTCGCAGGTATGGGTTTCAAAATATAATGCCATTTATGGTAGTTTTGCTGCTCTGCCACTGTTTTTAATCTGGATGCAGCTTAGTTGGCTTATTGTTCTATTTGGTGCCGAGCTGTCGTTTGCATATCAGAATTACCGTAGCTTTGAGTTCGATGCCGACATAAAAAGAATTAGTCACAGATATAAACGTCTCGTCTACCTTTTGATGGTTCACCATGTTGCCAATCGTTTTGAGAAGGGGGAGGAGCCTGTTACGAATATGAACCTCTCAGTAAATCTTAAGCTACCAATAAGGTTGGTTAATGAACTCCTTTTTGAACTTGTTGAGTCAAAAGTTTTCTCCGAAGTTAGCCTTGGTCGTAATAATGAGGTTTTCTATCAGCCGGCACTTGATATTAGCAAACTCTCAGTTGTTACTGTTATTTCAATGGTTGAGACACGTGGTAGAAGTGATTTTCATTTTGAAGAGTCAAAAGAGCTTAATCATCTGCGCAATATTCTTGATGAATTTGAGTCTAAACTGTCAGATAGTGAGGATAATGTTTTGCTAAAAGATCTATAGTTCGATTTGATGATGAACAGGAAAAAAATAAATATTGGTTTTATTGGTTCTGGAGGAATTGCCAAAGCCCATGTGTATGCCATTAATTCTCTGAAATTTTATTACGATAATATACCTGAGTTGAACCTTGAACTTGTTACTTCGGCAAGTGAAGGTAGTCGCAACTCTTTTGTTGAAAAATATGGGTTTAGAAGTGCTGTCTCTTTTGATGAATTTGTTGCTAGTGATGATGTTGAGGCTCTGTTTATCTTAGGACCCAACAGTGTGCATTTCAACCATTTTAAAGCTGCACTTAAAATGCCTTCAGTAAAATATATCTATCTTGAGAAACCTGTTTGTTCTACCCAACAAGAGGAGATTGAGATGTCAGAATTACTTGCTAATAATAGGGCAGTAAAAATTCAGGTTGGTTTTCAGTACTTGCAAACGTCGGGTGTTCGTAGTGCTTTAGCACTCTGGCAGTCAGGGAAGCTGGGTAAGCCTGTTCATTTCGATCTGAAATATTACCATGGCGATTACCTGCAAGCCGGTTACCGTGCTAAAAGAGTATCACGCTTAACCCCTGCACCCGATGGAGGTGCTATGGCTGATTTGGGCTCGCATGGGATTAGTCTGATTATGGCTTTTATGGGTAGTAACCTGAAAATTCATAGTGCAATGCAGGGGGGGGGGTTAAAGGTGTTCCTGAAGGGTCTGACCTTTTTAGTACAATTGCCCTATTTGACCCTTCTACAGGTGCAGTAGGAAATGTGTCGGCAAGCCGTATCAGCTCCGGCTCAGGTGATTTGGTTCAGGTTGAGATTTATGCGGAGAGGGGTGCTCTAAGATACTCTTCACTATATCCAGAACTATTTGAATACTATGTTGAAGAATCTAACCAATGGATTAAACAGGTGGTAGGCAGCGATTACCTTCCGGCTTCAGGTTTTCCATCGGTTCATGTGTCACCGGGTTGGTTAAGAGCTATGGTACATGCGCACTATCTCTTCTTTACAGGCAACGATAACTCCTTTATTCCCGACTTGGAACATGGACTGGCTGTTCAGCGAATTGTACGTGAAACAGCTGACCATCTGAGAGTTTTTCGGGATAGTAAATCAAGTTGATATTTTAAACAGAACCAATTAAGGCTTTTCCGCAATTGTCTCAATTTCAACCAACACACTAAGAGGTAACTCCTTAACTGCAAAGGCAGCACGTGCAGGAGGGTTTTCGGGATAGTATGCTCCGTACACCTCATTCATAGCCTTAAAGTTTGCCATATCACTCAGCAGGCAAGTCGATTTTACCACATCTGAAAATTCATAGCCTGCTTCACTTAGTATGGCTCCAATATTTTTCATCACCTGCTCAGTTTGCTCCTTAATTCCACCCTCTATAATCTGACCTGTTGCAGGATTAACAGGCACCTGTCCTGATATATATAGAGTTCCGTTTGCCTCAACTGCCTGACTGTATGGTCCAATTGCCTGAGGTGCATTTGTTGTTGAAATAGCTTTTTTCATAGTATATTAATTATAAAATCCTGGATTATCTCTTGGGTGACTTCTCTTCTCATATTTCAAATCCTTCAGTAAGCTTGAGTTAACACTTATGGTAAAGAAATATGACTTGTATTTTCCTACAGGCACAAGGTTTAAACGCATACCCCAACAGTGTAGGTCTCTAGTTATTCCAATGTTGGTGTAAGCAATTTTTTTTGACTCAAGGCTGTAACCGGTAGTTGCTGTGATATTCCATTTAGGAGTAACTGAAATTTTACCTGTAAGATTGATATTTGCCGTAAATTTATAATCATAATTCATCTTATCTTTGTTGAACTGATCTAATATCATGTAGGATGTGAAGTTGATTGAAATACTCCAAGGTATCTCAAATTTTGCATATCCATCACTCCTTACCTCCAGATTACGATTGGCAACAGGTTGCATCTGGTCTAATAGTTCATCCTCTTCTGAAATCATTGCCTGATCAAGCGGGTCAATCTCCTCCTCTTCCTGATTGGTATCTGTCTCATCATTTTTTTTCTTTTTGAATGTATCGTTATTTATGTCGAATCCAAAACTGAGATTAAGATTCTCAATACGTAATAATTGTCCGCTTGTTTTTAGTGCTGATTTATTAATTACAACAGGTCGTCCGTTCTTTAGAGTGTCAATACCATAGGGATTGAAATATGCTCCGAAGTTTATACTTGTACCTACTACTTTTGTTCTTCCTGTCATCGAAATTCTTGACCAGTTTAATGAATCCAACATGAAATTATAGGATGAACTGAAGTTCATGCTCTCGAGTAATTTAACTTTCTTAAAACCCGTTGTGTCCTTGTCACTCCTAACTTTCATCTCAAGAGTATTACCTAGGCTAAGCCCAACATTACCAGACTTGCCACGACCGGGAATTCCATAAATTGATCCATCATAATAGGAATACTCATGCTTTACTATCTCGTCATGATTGGGGTCATAGTATTCAAACCAATCATAATAACCATATTTGGGATCACTAAAATCAGGGCGGTATGATAACGAAACACTTGGTGTGGCAACGTGACGTATGGTTTGTATCTTATCGCCAAAAAGCTTTCTCCAGGGTTTGAGAAAGGTGTAAACTTTTGTTGATGTTCCTACACCCATACTGTAATCATAAACTCTGTGAAATCCACCTGCTGTATCGGTATTTACTATCCGCCCCTGCTCCTCATCCCAGCCTTGGGAGATGGATTTGAAATACCAACGCTCCTTGTAATTAAAGGAGGGATTTAGAGTAAAGTGCTTAAGAACCTTAAAGTTCATTGCTACAGGAATAGCGTGCATTACTCCGTTTTTCCAATCACTGGAAAAGCTTTGGGGAGAGAAACTAAGGTCTCTCTCTTTTGTATGAACATAATTTTTCATGTTACCTGTGTACGATAAACTTATCTTCTCGTACCATCCCTCTTTATTTCCAATACGGTTTTTTCTTTTAAAAGGATATAGCCTGTTTACAGTAAAAGTTAAATCGGGGATTGTTAGATCAATTGTAGTATCACGACTGTTTTGAGAGTGTAAAAGGTTTGCCGAGAAGTTTATAGGCTTGCCTGCCCATCGTTTACTATACGATATACTTGAACGTTTTGTGTTTCGTGCAATAATACTTGGATTAACAATACTATTAATGTTATTTTGGTCATAGCTGCTAGTTGAGTAGTTTACGCTGGCAGAAAAGGTTTGGAATGGGTTGGCTTTAGTATCTTGCCTGTGCGACCATGTTATCGAAAAATCCTTTGTCTTTCTATAGTCGGGAAGGTCGGGTTCGCTAAGGAGGTTAACAATGTAATTGAGGTTTAAGTTACCTCCCATCTTGTACTTCTTTTTATACTTGGTAGAGAAGTGTGAACCCCATGAACCTTTCGAATAGATATCACCAGTCAGGGTAACATCAAAATAGTCACTTGCAGCCCAGTAATATCCACCATTCCGCAGGAAAAATCCCCTGTTCTGCTCCTCACCGTAGGAGGGGAGAATAAAGCCGGAGCTGTATGACTGTGTGCTGGGAATAATTGCAAATGGAATAACCAAAGGCAGTTTAACACCCTCAACCACAAGATATGCGGGTCCGGTAATAACTTTTTTGCCAGGAATAACTTTAGCTTTGGTAAGGTTCAAATAGAAATGCTGGTGATCATGAAGGTTACAGGTTGAATATCTAGCATTTTTTATATAGTAAATGTTGTTTTCAATTTTTTTTGCCCTGTTTCCAACAATAAATCCTTCGCCCTGTTCGGTAACGATATGTTCAATTATAGCCTTTTTACTGTTGAAATTATATCTTAATCTGCGCATCTCATACTCTCCGCTTCCGTCTGAGTATACTGGTAATCCTACTTCATGCCCCAGAGTGTCAACTGTCCCATAAGCAACGGCAATACTACTGTCAAGATTTAGCTCGATTGTATATGCTGACAGAGTAATGTCCTGATAATTAATTTTTGCATCTCCATACAGGTACATCTTACCACTCGATATGCCATACTTAATTGAGTCTGACGATTCATAAGTAACATCAGCATCAAGCATCATTGCAGTTCCTCTCTGTCTTGTCTGCAAGCTATCTCTCTGCTTGTCCGGTTCGAGTTCACTACTCTCCTGACCCGATATCGACTGTGATACGAATATGAAAAATACCCACCAAAGGTAGTAGCGAAACAGGTTATTTGTGGTTATATGGAATACCAATGTTTTATCTGTTGTTTATGTGTTGTGCAAAAATAATTAAAAAATGCTCACAGTTTGAAACAATCGGTTATTTAGTATTAATATTTACACTGCATTAAAATCTCCAAAGTGTCGGTAGCCTTGGAATATTTTGCCTCATTTACCTTTTTTACCAAGTATTTTTGAGTCCATTGTTTTTATGCGTAGATTTAATTTGCTTGAACTCCTGATTGGAGTTATCATCATCATTGGTAATTAGTATGGAACCAATTTATGATATTTTACTTGCCAGCATAATTTTACTGGCTATTGATTTGGCCATCTCTGTCAAAAGTTCTTTTGTGTTAGCCATGGCATACTTCTCCGAAACATTAAACTGATTTATTAAAGAGTATACCTGATCGAAATTTTCAGCTTTTCCGTCTGACTTACCACAAACACCAATAACAACCTTCCCCTTATTAGCTGCAATTCCGGCAATCTCTCCGGGTATTTTTCCCATCGACGTTTGTCTGTCGATACTTCCTTCGCCTGTAATAACTACATCAGCCTGGTTGATTAACTCTCTAATATTTAACTTGTCGATAAACCATTCTGCACCTTGAAAAATCTTACAATCAGAAGATGCCATTATCGGCAGACCAATACCGCCAGCAGCCCCCATACCGAGTAGATGTTTTAACTCTTTTCCAAATCTCTTCTCCAAAAACTTAACCCATCGTAACATTCTACTCTCAATCATTTCTACCTTCTCACTATCTGCACCCTTTTGAGGGCCATAAACCCGGGCGGCTCCAAACTCTCCTGTTATCGGATTGTCAACGTCAGAAATAAGATTTGTGCTAACACCCTTCATACGTTCGGCAAGGGTATCAATATTTACACTGTCATATCTAATTAAAGGGTTTGTATCGTATGGAGTGATTTTGTTATCTCCTTCGTAAAATGATGTACCCAGTGCTGCAACCATTCCTGTTCCACCGTCGATAGTTGCACTGCCTCCCAAAAAAAGATTTATCACTTTTATGCCGGAATCTATGACATAATTCATTACCTCTCCTGTGCCAAATGTTGATGCTTTGAGTGGATTAAGAGTTGCTTTGTTTAAGTCTTGAATGCCTGAAGCTCCTGAAACAGCTATGTAGACAGCTCCTAGCTTATCAATCAGATATTCAGTCTCTTTAATAATACCATTAGCATTAAATATTTTTAGTCCTTTCTTTTCAAAGCCTTTGTTTGCCAATATCACATCAATGACACCGTCTCCTCCATCGGAAACAGGTAGAGTAATAGCTTCAAATTTATCATTAGGAAATACTGAGGCAATAGAGTCGGCTACCTCTTTGGCAGACAAACTTCCTTTGAAAGAATCGGGGACAATGAGTACTTTTTTCTTTTTCATAAAATAGTATTTACTCTCCCCAAATGGCATTAACTGATAGTAAAATAATGTGAAAGATACTATTTCTCATATTGGTATCTTGACACAAAACCTAGGGTTAACAATTCTTAACAAATCTATTTTTTTATTTATTCCCCAAAATATGAGTTGCAAACTTTAATGAATGGCCAGTTTTTTCCGGTTAAGAAAACCATGCCTGAGACTGAATCATAGGCAATGCCATTCATTACTCCTGCCATTGGGTATTGCTTTCTATCTAGTAGTCCGGCAATGGTGAACGTTGAGATTATTTTTCCTGAAGTGGGATCAATAACAGCTATTTCATCTTTGCCATAAATGTTCGCCCAGATGTGCCTGTCTATCCACTCCATCTCATTAATGTAGTACACTGCCCCAAGATTGTCAATAACTCTTATTGTGTCAGTAAACTCCATTGAATGAGGATTAAATTTAATTATTTTGTTTGTTCCGTCGGAGAAATATAGCATTCTACTGTTTGAGCATAAGCCCCAACCTTCTGAAGGAAAATTGACTTTTCTTATTATGCTAAAATCAAGATTACGGACAATCATTACGCTATCTTTCCATGTCAGCTGATATATAGTATCATTGATTATTGAGATATCTTCGTTAAACAGTTTTATGTCTGTTGCACTATCCCGAATACAGATTCCGTTTTGTGGATTAATAATTATGAGGCGCGACTTACCCTTTATTCCTGTTGATTCGTACAGAAAACCTTTATAATATGTCAGTCCTTGCGTAAAAGCAGAGGTGTCGTGTGGTAAGGTTTTATTCGCATGAATATGATACTTCCGTGGTATGATATCGGAGATGATAAACAGGCTGCTGTCCTCATCTCTTTTCCTACCGCTTTTCAGAACAGTGTGTATCGTGAGTTTATTTGCTCCCGGATAAAACTCTGAGGCTAAAAGAGAGTATCTTCCTTCGTTGAGATTACCCTTGAGTACCTTACTGTTTGAATTAACATATATTGAATCAATCTTCTGTTTACTATCCCTGACTTTAATAAAGACTGTGTCTGCAAGGGTGTACCTGTACTTATCGGGAGGCGATACCCTATAACTACACGAAAAAAATGCGAGAGTAAGAACCGCTATTGCCAAACAAAATTTCATCTCACTTTAGTTAATTTACTTAAAGTATAAAAATATGAAATTATCTGTTCAAATTACTCTTCACAAAAGCTTTTTCCATATTTATTAATGCAGCGTGTAAAACGGAACGAGGACTCCCGATATTCATTCTCATAAAACCTCTTCCCTCTTCACCAAACAGAGTTCCATTGTTCAATCCCACATTAGCATCTTTAGCTAAAAATGAGGTTATGGTATCCTGATCCCAACCGGTTTTTCTGAAGTCGAGCCATAGCAGATATGTTGCTTCCGGTTTAGTAAGAGTTATCCATGGCAGCCGGATTGAGATAAACTCCTCAACAAATTTAATATTACCCTCAAGATATAAAATCAGCTCATCGAGCCATTCAGCTCCATGGTCGTAGGCTGCTTCAAGAACTACACCACCTAGCAGATGTCCAGTGTAGAGATGAAGACTATGCAAAATCCTTCGGT
This sequence comes from Marinilabiliaceae bacterium, assembly GCA_027010905.1. Lineage (GTDB taxonomy): Bacteria > Bacteroidota > Bacteroidia > Bacteroidales > Marinilabiliaceae > JAADEM01. The sequence continues at coordinate 2,716 of JALVBA010000020.1, read as the reverse complement.
ATTTAGTACGCAATTCCCTATTTTTACATATAATGTATGATGTGCTGAATCCGGCTATATTAAAGGTTTTACTGGGAGCCATGAAGGTAACACTATTGTTGGCAAAAGATTCACTAATAGATGCAAAAGGAGTATGCTTGTTGCCAAATATTGCTAGGTCGGAGTGTATCTCATCTGAAATTACCAGCACATCATTTGCAATACAAATCTCACCTAATTTTACTAACTCTTCTTCGCTCCAAAGCCGGCCTATAGGATTATGCGGACTACAAAGAATTAACATCTTGTTTTCCGGTTTAGAAGCCAGTTGCTCTAGCTCCTCAAAATTTATAATGTACTTTCCATTATCGAGTATTAACGGGTTATGCATAGCGTTTCGGTCATTATCTTTTACTACTGAAAAGAAGGGAGGGTAAACAGGTGGTTGAATAATAATTCCGTCTCCCGGCTTGGTGTACGCAAGTACCGCCATCGACAGGCCTGAGACAACACCCGGGGAGAATTCTAACCATGATGTTTCAATATCCCAACTGTGTTTGGTGTAAAGCCAGTTTTTAATAGAGGTGTTAAAACTACTGTTGCGTACTGTATAGCCAAATACAGGATGTTCAATTCTCTCTTTTATAGCTTCTGAAATGGCAGGAGGAGAAGCAAAATCCATATCGGCAACCCATAGCGGAATTACATCCGGGTTTTTAAAATATTTCTCTCTGAATTCGTACTTAAAGGAGCTTGTACCCAAACGGTTGATTGGCTTGTCAAAATCAAACATAAGTATAGTTTTATAGTTATAAAAAAAGGGCACAATGGCCCTTTTTATATTCAAATATTTTGAAGATTCTATTCTAAAACAAAATTTATCTCTTTAACAGTAGAGTTGCCATCTGCATCAAAAAGTGTTAAAGTCAACTTATAATTGCCATGTTTTGATATCGGAATCTGCTCTCCATAAAGAATTGTGTCAGTAAAAGTTTTTGAATTACCGGTGAATTCAAACTTGGCCTCTCCCGGCTCCCATGGGTCATTAACTCCGGTAGCTCCCTTCAGAATATTTTTTCCATAATCCATAAAATCTACTTTATATACCAACTCTTTAAGCTCTTTATTGTCAGTACAAGTTGCGGACAGCAGAAGAAATTCTTCTCCTTCCTTATACTTAGAGCCCTCAGCAGGCTTAATGACTTCCAATGTAGGTGTAGTAGAGATTATTTCAATATTAACCTCTTTAACAGTAACGTTTGGAACATCAGCATTATCACTCACCTCAAACTTTATTTTATATGTGCCGGACTGACGAGGAGGTATTGGTTCTCCAAACAGAGTAATATTATCAACAGACTGAGATGTGCCTGAAAGAGGAATTGACATTGAAGATGGAGTCCAGGGGTTTCCATCGCCAACACCCTGCACAAGGCTTATTGATACTAAGCAACTCTTTAGTCCTTTATTATCCGAAAATGTAGCCGTAAAGTAGATTGTCTCACCAACAGCATACTCATCACTCTCCGAAGGAGTTTGAATAGTCACATCCGGCTTTGTAGCATCTACATCATCACCACAACTTATAGTTAATGATGCAATTAATGCTACTATTAAGAACAGATTAAATTTCCTCATAATTGTTATTATTAACTTCAGTATCAAATTTAATTAACACATGCCCAAATTTATTTTTTACTATTAAAACAAGAGAGATATTTCAGTTATTAGTAACTTATTTTAAGTTATTCCAGTACCACTCAATAGCACTTTTCAAACCACTACGAACACTAAATTCAGGGCTGTACTTCAAGAGGCTTTTAGCTTTGTTAATTGAAGCTAACGAATGGGGTATATCACCTTCCCTTGATGGCCCATACTTTATCTCTACATCAGCTATCTCTTTATCAAATTTCGATAAGAAAGTTTTCAGATAATCTACAAGCTGATTCAATGTTGTTCTCTCTCCAAATGCAACATTGTATACTGTATTTACGGCATTATTATTATTATCCTCCACAGTAGCAGCAAGCATATTGGCCTGAATAACATTTTCAACGTATGTGAAGTCACGGGAGAAAGTGCCATCACCATTTATTATGGGTGATTCTTTATTGATTAATGACTTAACAAACTTAGGAATTACTGCTGCATAGGCACCATCCGGATCCTGCCTTCTGCCAAATACATTGAAGTATCTTAATCCGATTATCTGCATACCATATAGTTTTCCGAACACATCAGCGTACAGTTCATTAACATACTTTGTAATTGCATATGGAGAAAGCGGTTTGCCGATAACATCCTCTACCTTGGGTAGTTCTTTACTATCGCCGTAAGTTGATGAGCTGGCAGCATATACAAATCTGTTAACTCCCTCATCCCGGGCGGCAATCAGCATGTTCACAAAACCTGATACGTTCACATCATTTGAGGTGATTGGATCTTTAATTGATCGGGGTACCGAGCCTAAGGCTGCTTCATGCAAAACAATGGATACTCCTTTTACAGCTTTTTTGCATGTGTCAAGGTCACGGATATCTCCTTCGATAAGCTGAAAATTTGAGTCGTTTAAAAAGGGAGCGATATTTTCTCTCTTTCCCGTTGCAAAATTATCAAGGCAGACAACCTGATTGTTTAATGTTAACAGTTTCTCTACCAGATTAGAACCAATGAATCCGGCTCCACCGGTAACAAGTACTTTTTTATTCTTTACCATAGTTTTTTTGAAAATTAC
>JALVBA010000019.1 GCA_027010905.1 Marinilabiliaceae bacterium | reverse complement strand
ACCAATAACTTTAAACCATACCAAATCCTTAATTTTGTGAAAAAAGAAAGATTAAGAGTATCAGTTCTATTCCTCATTTCACTGTTTACTATTTCAATAAACGGACAAAATAGTATCGACAGTCTAAAGCACTTACTCACGAACAGCCGCAAAGTCCAACGACTAGAGACTCTCAACAAGTTGATAGATCTGTATCAGTATAATAATCCCGATAGTGCATACTATTTTGCAGCTATTCTTCAGGCTGAAGCAAACAGAAGCGGAAATCCTAAACTTGAGGCTCTCGGTTTTCGTAGCATGAGTATCAGCCATTTTTTTAAAATGAAATATTTCAATGCCGAACAGGATATTCTTGAAGCCATAAAATTACAGGAACAGCTAAATGACAGTTCAGGCCTGGCAAATTCATACAAGATATTAACGGGTATCTACTGGGAAACCGAAAGATATTCAAAATCTATCAACATCTCTTTCAAAGCACTTAAACTGTACGAACAAACAAATGACATAAGTGGAATTGTATCATCATTTAATAACATTGGACTGCTCTACAAAAAAACAGGAAGCCCCAAAGAGTCGCTTGAATATTACCAAAAAGCTCTCAAATATATCATGAAGTACAAATCAAATTACAACAGAGGCAATCTGTACAATAACATAGGCATAACCTATAAAGACTTGCTGAAGTATGACAGTGCACTCTTCTATTACAGCAAAGCATTGGCAGAATATAAAAGAGAAAATATTGTAAGTGGTGAAGCAACTGTTTTTCTGAATATCGGAAACATCTATGCATATCATTTTGTAAACAAAGACTCGGCAATGCTCTACTATAGCAATGCCCTAAGGTTGGCCGAAAAGGCTGACTACACAATAGAGACTGACATCTACAGCGGATTAGGGAAACTGTTTGCTGACAAGAAGGAGTTTAGCAAAAGTATTGATGTTTACAAAAAGATAATTGAGATAGCTGAGTCAAATCAGGATATGGATATTCAAAAGGATGCACACTACGATTTATACAAAGTATTTAATGCAGGTGGTGACAAACAAAATGCACTTAAACACATCATAAAGTACATTCATTTAAAAGACACTCTTAATATTGAAAAGGCAAAAATCACAATTGCCAATCTTGAAACAAAATTTGAAAACGAAAAGAAACAGCTCTTAATAGAGAAGTTAAAGGATAAGCAGGAAACTGACAGGAAGATGAGAATTCTGCTCTATATTGGGATGTTGCTTCTTTTTATGTTATTGATATTGATTATTTCTGAATTTATCCAGAACAGGAAAAAATCAAGGTTAAAAAGAGAGCTATTGAACGCAGAAAAAGAGCAGTTGGAAAAAGATGTTCAGTTCAAAAGCCGTCAGCTTACTTCGCAAGCGATAATGATGATGCATAAGAACAGGCTATTGGGGGAGATACTTACCTCGATGGGAGAACTAAAAGCAATACCTGATGAATCTAAACAAGCGATAACCAGAATTAAGCAACAATTAAAACGTAGTATCCGCTCGGAACAAGACTGGAAACTGTTTAAGCACTATTTTGAAGAGATAAACCCTGATTTTTACCCTAAGCTTTTAGAGATAAACAGTAAAATTACCCCATCGGAACTAAAGCTAAGTGCATTGATTAAACTTAATTTCAACATTAAGGAGACTGCTGCACTTCTGAATATCTCCCCCGACAGCGTTAAAACAACCCGACATGTGTTACGAACAAAACTGAGATTGGAGAAAGGTGAAAATATTTATGATTATCTTAACAGACTATAATTTTATCTGCATACCGTCGTAACCTAACTCTACTCTTTTGGGTAAAGAATCATTAACCTCCTTATGCAATCCTAATCGGTGGCTAATATGGGTTAAGATAGCTCTTTCAGGCTTTAACTTTTGAATCACGTCAAGGGCTTCGGATAGGCTAAAATGAGAGATGTGGGGTTTTATTCTCAACGCATTTATCACTAACACCTTCACTCCTGCCAACATTTCAAATGATTTATCAGGTATACTATTGGTATCCGTGATATAAGCAAAATCACCAATTCTAAAACTCATAACAGGTAATCGGTGATGAAGAACCCTGATTGGAGTAATTACGATATCGCTAACACTGAATACCACACTCTCATCAATCACAATATTTCTAATGGATGGCACTCCCGGATATTTATCTTTTGCAAATGCATAGTGCAGATTGTGCTCCAACTCTGTAAGCACACGCTTTTCGGCATAGACATCAATATCCCCTTTTCGTATTTTATTAAATGCTCTGATATCATCCAGGCCTGCCACATGGTCGTAATGCTCATGCGTAAGAATAACTGCATCCAGTTTTTTCACCCCGGCTCTCAGCATCTGATACCTGAAGTCGGGGCCGGTATCAATTACAACTGTTGTGGTGTCGGTCTCTATCAAAACGGACGAACGTAATCGTCTGTCTCTTCTGTCAGAAGATTTACAAACACTACATTCGCATCCTATCATTGGAACTCCCTGTGATGTACCTGTACCAAGAAGAGTAATTATCACTTGTCTCAATTTTAATTTATTAGCGAAGACAAATATAACAGTTTTGTGTAGTAGGACAATAAGTGCACAACGAAGGGGTAGATGTTATTTTGAATGTTGACGTTTAGTTTTTCTCTTTAAAAATACATTTTTCTAAATATGAATATTTGTTAATAACTTATCCAGGCATCACTTTTATGCGCCTTTCATTTTTGTCTTGATACAAAAACGAAACAAAAAAATCAAGGCTTATTTCTATTAGTGCTTTCCGTATACTTGAAGATTAAGTTCGGTTGGATGATCTCCTCATACCTTCGGAGCTATCCAATCTCCCTAAATCTTCAATCACACTACAAGCGCAAATAGAAAGAGGCCACTAAAAAGATTTGTTGATAATATCGAGATTGTAAAAAATCAGCGTAAATTATTTTCTATTATACCTCAAAATAATATTTAGCTCACAAAGGGGTAGATGTTATTTTGAGTGCTGACGCTTTTTAGATTACAATTAATTTCTACCAAGGTTAACACGACTCTTTAACTCCTTATTATTTTGTACCTTGATTTATAACATTGTCGTCATTGCGAACGAGGTACAGCCTGTCCCGATGTGGCGGGAAGTGAAGCAATCTCATTGTACGTTAAAAGATTGCTTCGTCCTATCGTCCTCGCAATGACGATACCAGCTATGTATTATTGCAGACACTATTTAGATGCAGAACATCGAGAACGTTCATAATCCACAAAATTCGAAGCAGAACATAAAAAGCAAAAACCACTAAATCCGAATGAATTTAGTGAGTTTTAAAAAGTTTTCAAGCAATGTTTACCTTCATCATCAACTATTCAAATGTAGACTATGCAACACTATAATTATGAAAATTTATAAACACAAATATGCTTATAGGTCTCACCCGGTTTCAGCACTGCGTTAGGAAAATGCTCCTTATTAGGTGAGTCAGGAAAGATTTGTGTTTCAAGAGCAACACCAGCCCACTTCTCTATGGGTTGTCCCTGCTTGCCTATATCTGATTTGTCAAAATGGTTACCTGTATATGTCTGCACACCCGGTTGGTCGGTATAAACCTCCATACTGCGTCCTGATTCAGAATCCGTCAGTACAGCTGCTAACCTTACTGAACCGTCATAGCCATCAATCACAAAGTTGTGATCCAAACCTCCCCCACCAAACTTCAACTGGTCAGCATCCTCATTAACCGCATCACCAATTTTCTTAGCCGTTGTAAAATCGAATGGAGTATCCTTAACCGGAACAATCTCACCCGAAATAGTGCCAATAGCTCCATCGATAGGTGTGTACTTAGAGGCGTTGATTTGCAATTCATGATTTTCAACTGTTCCACTGCCTGCACCTTTTAGGTTAAAGTAGGGATGAGCCGTAAGGTTAATTACGGTAGGCTTTGTTGTTTCAGCTGAATACTCAATAACAAATTCATTATCGCTAGTCAGTCCATAAGTTACTTCAACAGTTAACTCACCCGGGTATTTCTGATCACCATCAGGACTAACCAATGAGAGATTGTAAGCCTGAGCAAATTTAGGTATTGAAACAGGCTCTACCGTCCACTCCCTTGAGTTGAATCCTTCGTTACCTCCATGCAGGTGGTTAGTATCGTTATTACAATCGAGTTGGTATTCTTTGCCATCGATACTAAACTTACCTTCAACAATCCGGTTGGCATATCTTCCGCACAGAGCACCAAAATAAGCATCTCCCTTCAATGCACCTTCCGGAGTATCGTATCCTATAACAACATCAGCAATATTACCCTTTACATCAGGAACATTTATTGAGATAATACGTGCACCATCAGCCATAAAAGAAACCTCTACTCCGTTGCTGTTATTTAGGGTATAAACATCTGCTGATTTACTCATGCCTTTAATATATTAGATGCTAATTCTTTTATTAAAAAAAATAAGGACTGATTAAAAACCAGCCCTTATCAAATCAATTACTTATTAAGCAGTTACTTCCTCTTTTACTTTATGCCCTGCAACAGCATAGTATATCAGGTAAACCTCACAAACTGCAACAATTATCCATGTTAACTCCCAACCACCTAACATATCAGCAGAGACTCCCTGCAACCACGGAATAATAGCTCCACCGGCTACGCCAATCATAAGTGCTCCGGAACCTTTTGCTGTGTATGATCCCAGTTTATCAATTGCCAGAGAAAAAATTGCTCCCCACATAATTGAGTGCATTAAACCAATTCCTACAAGGAACCATGGATTAACAGTGGCCATTGAAATAAGCACAAGTACTAAAGCTACGGTTGCTGTAAAAAGCAGTTGTTTCTGAGCTGCAATTTTAGACATAAAAGAACCAAACAGGCGACCAACTAACATCCCGCCCCAGTAAAGCGCAGTAAGGGTTGCATAAAGTTCTTTATTAAAACCTATACTTTTAGCATAGAGTGTAATATTTGATCCAACAGCCACTTCAACTCCAACGTAAACGAATATACCAACAACACCAAGTGTTAAGTGTTTAAAACTCCAAATACTTCTTGTCAATTGAGAGATGTCAACGGACTCATTATCACCATGTTTTGGAGTAGGAAGAGGCAGTTTCTTAACAACACCTGTAAGAACGCCAACAACCAATATCAGTATCGAAAGAGGTAACAAAAGCTGAGCAACCTTAGGAATGCTACCGCCGAATACAACAAAAGCAACAAAGAAAGGTGCAATGGTAGTACCAATAGAGTTTAACGAACCGGCAATACTAACCCTTGTAATAGGTGAAGTTCCGGGAACTTCAGTAACTACGAGGAAAGGGTTAATTACAGTTTGCATAATTGCAAGAGCAGAACCTATCACGAATGAACCAAACAGAAATATGAAGAAAGCAATAGGAACGGTAGCTCCGCCAATCTGCACACTTCCAGCATCTGTAATATATGCCGAAAGAGCTTCAATGGCTAATCCGGCTATCAACACAATAAGACCTCTTACCAGAGTTCCTTTATAACCAATAGTATCAGCCCATTTCGATGCTGTTGATCCCAAAGCAGGATAACCCATAAAGAAAGCAAATGTAATAAAGGTTGCTAAAGTATTCTTCAGGGCTCCGGCATTCGACAGTAAAGCTCCCTGTAAGGGTGTTTGAAATTGCTGGTTCACTACCGTAAGGAATCCAACAACAAACATCAGTCCAACCATTATTAGAAATGGACCAGTTTGATTAGTCTTTTTTTCACTCATAACTTTTAGTTTAGATTTTAAATTAATTTCTTATTAGTTAAACGATTTGCAAAATTTTACAATTCCAGTTTTATTGAACCCTTAGATCTGATAAATAGTTTGTGACAGTTTCCTTTGCCAAAGACATTTTCAAGGGTATCAACATACTCATCTAGCATATCCTGTGGAACAAATGCCTGGATAGTACCGGCAAATCCACCACCATGAACACGCCATGCTCCCTTACCCTCAAGTATCTGAGCACTCAGGGCTAATCCTAAAGCAACACTCTGCTGACGTGAATCGAGCGTTGTGTAAACATTTTGATTATACATATATGAGCTGTTTCCCGATTGAATTACCATCTTCAGGAATGAGTCAAACTCATCACTCTCAAGTGCCTCAACCTGATCAACAACCCGACTGTTATCTCCCAAAAAGTGAATAGCACGCAATATTGCACGGTCACCAACCTTCTCACGAATATCGGGTATTGCTTTTACCAACTCTTCAGTTGACACTTCACGCATAACCTCTTTTCCTAATGCCTGAGCCACAGATTTCATCTCTGCTGGAAGAGATGCATACTCATCGTTAAGATTAGCATGGTCGCCACCGGTATCGGTAATAACAAGTGCATAGCCTGTTTTCATAAAGTCAAAATCAAGAGCTTTAACAACAGGTTTTGAAGGATCTTTAAAATCGATAGTGATAAATCCTCCCACCGAACATGCCGTTTGATCCATCAGTCCGCAAGGTTTTCCAAAATAGTTATTCTCTGACCATTGACCCACAATTGCATTCTCAACAGGGTCAACCTTGCCTCCATTGAAAAGATGACTAATAATTGCACCTATCAAAACTTCGAATGATGCAGAAGAGCTCAGCCCTGACCCTTTCAGCACATTACCATGTATGTGCGCATTAAAGCCTCCAATCTCATGACCCAACTCTTTTAGTCGGGCACAAATACCTTTAACCAAAGCTTCTGAAGTGTATAACTGAGACTCATCTTTTGAAAGATCTGAGATATCAACAGTAAACTCAGGATATCCGGCAGACTTAATGCGGATAGTATTTGAATTGTTATTAGCTACAACAGCAATATTATCCATATTTACAGCACCTGCCAAAACACGCCCATACTGATGGTCGGTATGATTTCCACCAACCTCAGTTCTACCCGGTGATGTAAAAAGATCGACATCGTCAGTGCCGTGAGCTTGCTCAAACTCATTCATCAATTCAGTATACCTGTCAGCCTGTTGCTTTAGTGTATCCTGATTATTTCCGTACAGCTCCTGAAACAATGTGTTATCGCCACTGTTTATCTTTTCAATTAATATCTTTATTTTGGTCATATATATACTTTTTTTATTCTTTAGATTGAGATTATCAATACCTTATCAGTTCGAATTAAAAACGACAAATATAAAAGTAATTTCCACTTTATTATATAACCACCTGTTTAATTTTCAAAATGAAACAATAAACAGGCAATCAATATTTAGTTAGCAGTATCCAAAAGTCTTTTGTAACAGTTTTTAATAGACAAACTGATTACTGCTCACTTTTGCCTTTGGACTTCATTTCTCCAACTCTTTCCACACAAGAGCACTGGCACCTACAATTGCAGCATCTCCGGCATCAAGCTTTGATGGTAGTATCTTAATTTTATTACGGAACAAAGGATGAAGGTTCTCCTCCATATTTCTTCTGGTTGGTTCAAAAATCATATCTCCGGCTGCTGTTGGACCTCCAAAGAGAAATATTGCTTCAGGACTAAGGTGGTGGACAGTATCGGACAAACCTTGTCCGAGATACCTGCCTGTAATCTCAAACACCTCAAGGGCAACCTTGTCACCTGCCACTGCGGCATCGTAAATCATTTTTGAATCCAGTTCATTGAACGATTTATCGGCCAAAAGACTGTCAGTTGCATTATATTTTGCCATCAGCTCAAAGGCTGTTCTTTTCATTCCCGAAGCCGAGCAGTAGGTCTCAAGGTGTCCCTTTCTTCCACATCCGCAAAGACGACCGTCAGACACTAACGTTGTATGACCACACTCACCGGCAAATCCGTCGTCACCATACACAAGGTCTCCATTAACAACTAGTCCGCTACCAACACCTGTGCCAAGAGTGAACATGGCAAAATCCCTCATCCCTTTGGCACCACCATATATCATCTCTCCTATAGCTGCTGCATTTGCATCATTAGTTAATACAATAGTTTCAACATCCGAGAAATGACTTTTCAGCATATCCACAAAAGGAACTACTCCCTTAAACGAAAGGTTTGCGGCCTGCTCTATTGTTCCTTTATAATAATTACCGTTAGGTGCTCCAATACCAATACCAACAAGCTCAACATCTGCATCTATCTCTTTCACCTTGGCAATTGTATCATTAATTGCAATTGCCAAATCATTTATATATCGCTTAGCATCACCATGGCCTGGAGTTAAAATAGAGTTCTTTACCTGTACATTGCCGTCTACATCTACAACTCCGATAGCAGTATTTGTACCGCCAATATCTACACCTACAGTTACCTTTCTCATGATATTATATCCTTAGTTTAATCATTGTCGAATTCCAAAATTAAAAATAAAGACCAAATATGCAATAAAAAAACTTCAAGTTTGTCTAAATACAAAGTGATTTCACAAAGAAAAAATGGGTCTACTACCATTTTAATGGGTAATTAACTATGTTAATTTTTTGGTGTAAATTTATATGATTTTCCAGTACCTCAGACTATACTAAGACTATCTCTCTGCAATCTGTATCAGATACTGCCCGTATTCATTTTTCTTCATTGGTTCGGCCAGTTCAAGAAGTTGGTTACGGTCGATAAACCCCTGTTGGTAGGCTATCTCCTCAATACAGGCTACCTTTAATCCTTGTCTGTTTTCAATTGTAGAGATGAAGTTAGAGGCCTGCAGCAGACTATCGTGAGTACCGGTATCGAGCCATGCCATACCCCTACCCAGCACTTTCATCGTTAATCTTTTCTCATCCAGATAGAGCCTGTTCAAATCAGTAATTTCCAACTCTCCACGCTTACTTGGCTTAAGAACCTTTGCTTTTGCAACCACGTCGTTACTGTAAAAATAGAGGCCTGTAATCGCATAATTTGATTTAGGTTTCAAAGGTTTCTCCTCAATACTCAGCACTTTACCATCTTCATCAAAGTCAGCTACACCATACCTTTCGGGATCGCTAACGTAGTAACCGAATACCACAGCCCCATCTTTACTTTTGTCAGCCTCAGTAAGAACTTTAGTAAATTCGTATCCGTAATAGATGTTATCACCCAGAATGAGAGCAACCGGGTCATCTCCGATAAACTTCTCTCCAATAGTAAATGCCTGTGCCAATCCATCCGGAGAGGGTTGTATTTCATAGCTTATTTTCAATCCGATATTACTACCATCTCCAAAAAGGTTCTCGTAAAGATGAATATCCTGCGGTGTACTAATTATCAAAATTTCTCTTATTCCGGCTAACATTAAAACCGACAAAGGATAGTATATCATCGGTTTGTCGTAAACCGGTATAATCTGTTTCGATATCGACTTTGTTACCGGGTATAGTCGCGTTCCGGCTCCTCCTGATAATATTATTCCTTTACGTGTTACCATTATATTTCTTACTTATAGTTTTAAGTTTGAGGATTTGAGTAATCGTAAGATACGGAATTACAATTTACATATTCCTTAACATCAAACATCCCTCAACAGATTATCGAAGTAATTAATAGTTTTTTCCAAACCTTCGGCAAGTTGAATTTTAGGTTCCCAGTTATCAAGCTCTTTTTTGGCCAAAGTAATATCCGGTTTTCGTTGAGTAGGGTCATCAGCAGGAAGTGGGAGGAATATTAGTTTCGATTTTGAGTTTGTTATTCGCAACACCTCCTGTGCCAGCTCTAACATTGTAAATTCGTTCGGATTACCAACATTCACCGGACCACTAAATCCTTCTGTGTTCATCATTCGTATAGCTCCCTCAACCAAATCGTCAACATACTGAAAGCTGCGTGTCTGCTTACCATCCCCAAAAATTGTAATATCTTCACCCTTTAAGGCCTGAACAATAAAATTTGACACCACCCTTCCATCTTGCGGATGCATTCGCGGGCCGTAGGTATTAAATATCCTTATTACTTTTATATCAACCTCATTTTGCCGGTTGTAGTTAAAAAACAGACTCTCAGCACACCTCTTCCCCTCATCATAACATGAGCGAATACCAATGGGATTTACATTTCCCCAATACTCCTCAACCTGTGGATGCACCAAAGGATCGCCATACACCTCCGAAGTGGAAGCCTGAAGTATCTTTGCCTTTATTCTCTTTGCCAGACCAAGCATATTAATGGCTCCCATAACAGATGTTTTAATTGTCTTTATGGGATTGTACTGGTAATGAATAGGGGATGCCGGACAGGCCATATTATAAATCTCATCAACCTCAATAAAGAAAGGGTGTGTAACATCATGCCTAATCACCTCAAAATAGGGATTGTCCATCAGGTGAACAATATTCCGTTTATTGCCCGTAAAATAGTTATCAAGGCAAACTACATCATTTCCTTCATTTAATAGCCGTTCACAAAGGTGAGATCCAATAAATCCGGCACCACCGGTTACCAATACTCTTTTCATCTGTTTATTTTAATTTTAATATCAATTTCAATTAGCATTAACACTAGAACCACTTAGCTAGGCTTAACATCAACCCTACCAATAGAATAATAGGTATATCCCTCTTCTGCCATCTCCTCAGCATCATAAATATTACGGCCGTCAAAAATCACTTTATTCTTCAACAGTTTCTCCATAACGCCGAGATTTGGAATTCTGAACTCAGGCCATTCAGTAACTAACAACAGAGCATCAACATCAATAAGTACATCATAAGGATCTTTACCATACTTGATAGTATCACCAAGCGATTTCTTTGCCTCCTCCATAGCAACAGGGTCGTAAGCTTTCACTTTGGCTCCTGCTTTCAACAGATGTCGAATAATTACTAAAGCCGGGGCTTCACGCATGTCGTCAGTATTTGGCTTGAACGAGAGTCCCCACATTGCAAAGGTCTTTCCCTTAAGGTTTGAACCGAAATGCTGCTTTATCTTAGCATACATTACAGACTTCTGATCCTGATTAATAGCCTCCACAGCTTTCAACAGACGCAATGAATAGTTATAATCATCAGCTGTTTTGATAATTGCTTTTACGTCTTTAGGAAAGCATGAGCCGCCATAACCAATTCCGGGATAGATAAATTTATTCCCAATACGCGAATCGGAACCAATACCTTTACGAACCATTGTGATATCAGCACCTACAATCTCACAAAGGTTAGCCATATCATTCATAAAACTAATCTTGGTGGCCAACATTGAATTAGCAGCATATTTTGTTAATTCAGCCGAAGGGATATCCATAAAAAGTATTGGATGTCCATTAAGCAGAAATGGCTTGTACAACTTCTCAATCATCTTGACTGCTTTCTCCGACTCTGTACCAACTACGATACGATCAGGCTTAAGAAAATCATCAATTGCATTACCCTCCTTCAGAAATTCAGGATTTGAAGCCACATCAAAATCAATAGTAACTCCTCTTTTTTCCAACTCATCCTGAATTGCAGCCTTAACCTTCTTGGCGGTACCAATAGGAACAGTACTTTTTGTTACAACCACGAGGTAATGTGTCATGTGTTTCCCAATCTGCCGCGCAACCTCAAGCACATGACTAAGGTCAGCACTACCATCTTCGCCGGGAGGTGTACCAACAGCAATAAACACAACTTCCGATTGGTCAATACTCTCTTTTAAACTAGTTGAGAAATGCAATCTGCCTTTTTCAACATTGTTCTTCAACATAACCTCAAGTCCGGGCTCATAAATGGGAATTATACCCTTTTTCAGATTATCGATTTTTTTCTCGTCAATATCAACACAAGTAACATTAACTCCGGTGTCTGAGAAACATGTTCCGGTAACCAGTCCTACATATCCGGTACCAATAATAGATATTTTCATTTTTTATGCGTTTATTTTTTACAAATCAAAAATACAATAATTAGTTATTACGTAAATTTATTTTAATAGTTTCTTTTTTATATAATCATCTTATTTGATAAAACAGTAAATATTTGAGAGGAAAAAGTCTGTTTTGGACTGTGAAATATCAACAAACATCTTTGTGCCAGAATAGTAATTTAAAATTCAAAGTGTAGTTTCACATAAAAATAGGTGCGAAATCGATATAAATCATGCAATAAAGCGTTAAAAACTCTGTAATTATAGCTTATTTATGGCAAAAAGTTCATATTTTTGCACCGCTTTTTAAATAATATAATGTCTAACTACTAATTTTAAAAGAAAGAGAAAATTAAATGAGTGAATCAAACGAGAACATTCCTGAGCAAGAGGAGAATGCTCCGGAAGTAAAAAAAGAGTCTACACCTGAAACTAATGAGGTGAAGGAAGAAAAAACCCCAGAGGCCGTAACTGAAGCAGCCAATGCTGAAGAGACCGTAACCGAAGAGGAAGTCAAAGATGAGGTTGCCGAAGTTGTTGAGGCTGAAGTAAAAGAAGAGCCTGTTCAAACTGCTGCAACACCAACAGTACCTGATGACGAATTTGACTGGGACAGCTACGAAAAAGGTGATACCGTTGAAGTACTGGAATCACAAGCTGAACTGGAGAAACTTTACGATCAAACCCTGTCAACAATTTCTGAAAAAGAGGTTCTTGAAGGTGAAGTAATTGGGTTAAACAAGCGCGAAGTTGTTATTAACATTGGATTCAAATCTGATGGAATTATCAGCCGTAACGAATTCCGTTACAATGCCGAACTTAAAATAGGCGATAAAGTAGAGGTATTTGTTGAAAGTCAAGAAGACAAAAAAGGACAGTTAATTCTGTCGCACAAAAAGGCAAGAGCACTTAGATCATGGGATCGCGTTAACGAAGCTCTTGACAACAATGAAATTATTAAAGGATACATTAAATGTCGTACTAAAGGTGGTATGATCGTTGATGTGTTTGGAATTGAGGCTTTCCTTCCGGGATCGCAAATAGACGTTAAGCCTATTCGTGATTACGACATGTATGTAGGTAAAACAATGGAATTCAAAGTTGTTAAAATTAATCCTGAATTTAAAAATGTTGTTGTTTCTCACAAAGCACTCATCGAGGCTGAACTTGAGCAACAGAAGAAAGAGATTATCTCGAAACTCGAAAAAGGACAGGTTCTTGAAGGTACTGTTAAAAACATCACCTCGTACGGAGTATTTATCGACCTTGGCGGTGTTGACGGACTTATCCACATTACCGACCTGTCGTGGGGACGTGTTTCTCACCCTGAAGAGCTGGTTGAGTTGGATCAGAAACTCAATGTTGTTATTCTTGACTTTGATGACGAGAAGAAACGTATCGCTTTAGGCTTGAAACAACTTACACCTCATCCATGGGATTCTCTTGACGAGAAACTTAATGTAGGTGATGTGGTAAAAGGTAAAGTGGTTGTAATGGCCGACTATGGTGCTTTTGTCGAGATTGCTCCTGGTATTGAAGGTCTTATCCACGTTTCAGAGATGTCATGGTCGCAACACCTAAGAAGTGCTCAGGACTTCCTAAAAGTTAGTGATGAGGTTGATGCTATGATTCTTACTCTCAATCGTGAAGAGCGTAAGATGTCGTTAGGTATCAAGCAGCTTAAGCCAGATCCATGGGAGAAAATAGAGGAGAGATACAGCGTGGGCACAAAACACTCAGCTATCGTTCGCAACTTTACCAATTTCGGTGTATTTGTTGAGATAGAAGAGGGTATTGACGGATTAATCCATATATCAGATCTATCATGGACTAAGAAAATTAAGCATCCTGCTGAATTCACATCAATAGGTGAAAACACAGATGTTGTTGTTCTTGAAATCGACAAAGATAACCGTCGCTTAAGTCTGGGACACAAGCAGCTTGAGGAGAATCCTTGGGATGTATTCGAAACACTGTTTACTGTTGATTCAATTCATGAAGGTACAATTACCGATATGTTCGACAAAGGTGGTACAATCGCACTTCAGTATGGAGTTGAAGGATTTGCTACTCCACGACACCTGATTAAAGAAGATGGTACTCCTGCTAAAGTTGATGAAAAACTTCAGTTTAAAGTTATCGAATTCAATAAAGCTGCTAAGCGTATAATCCTTTCACACTCAAGAGTTTTTGAAGATGAGAAAAAATCATCAGACACAACTGCTAAAAAAGCTGTTGCTAAAAACACTAAAAAAGGTGTGAAAAAGTTGAAAGATAACTTAGAAAAAACTACTTTAGGGGATATAACTAATTTGGCTGCTCTGAAATCGCAAATGGAAGCTGACGAGAAGAAAGCTCCTGCAAAGAAAAAAGCTGCCGCTCCAAAAGCTAAAAAGGTTGAAGAACCTAAAGCTGCTGAAGAGGTAAAAGCTGAAGAGGTTAAACCGGAGGAGACTAAGACTGAGGCCAAAGCTGAGACTAAACTAGAGACTAAAAAGACAAAAAAGGC
>JALVBA010000018.1 GCA_027010905.1 Marinilabiliaceae bacterium | reverse complement strand
GCCTATTACCATGCCCGACATACTAATAACCCCGGGTGCAACCCGGGGATACAGAAACATCCCCTTCCCCACGGGTTTGGCGCGATTTTTTGCTTTGCAAAAATCGTGACAAACAAACTCCTAAAAACCATCAACCAACCGCCCAATGCAATAATAGAACAAGTATTTGACCAAATAGTGCAAGTCATTTTTTTAATATCACCATACCTTTGAGTTATGATTTTATTGTAGAACCAAACAATTAACCAATAAAAAACTTTAGCCATGAAAAAGTTACTAATGCTTATTGTAATTTCCATTTTTGGAATAGTAACAGCCGGGGCACAATGCCCACCTGCCGGAGATATTACTTTTGATAGCCAATTCTCTATTGATGCATTTATCCTACTCTACCCCAATTGTACTAAAGTTGATGACAATGTATATAAAATATGTTGACACTTTTAACTCTTTGTTATAATTTGAATGACTACAAACCCAGAAAACAAATGAATCCATTTAATATTAAATTAAACAATAACATTATGAAAAAGCTTTTATTCCTTGTTTTTTTAACAACTGCAATATTTAGTTGCGGATTTGCACAAGTTCCCGCCTCGTTTAATTATCAGGCAGTAGTACGTAATTCATCAGGCGAAATTATTGCCAATAAAACGGTAAGTTTCCGAATCAGCCTATTAAGAGATTCTGAGTCGGGATCGGTAATTTATTCCGAAACTCATACGGTTACTACCAACAATTTTGGTTTGGTAAACCTGAAAATTGGAGAAGGAACAAAACTCTCCGGGACTTTTTCTCCGGCCGATTGGGGCGATGTTATCTTTACAAAAGTTGAGATTGACCCGGCAGGCGGAAGTTCCTACTCGCACCTTGCCACAACACAACTCTCATCGGTTCCCTATGCTTTTAAAGCACAAACCGTAGTTAACGATAAAGTTGACGATGCCGATGCCGATGCGACTAACGAAATTCAATTGCTTTCACTCTCAGGTAACGCCTTGTCTATTTCGGAAGGAAATACTGTAACTTTACCAACCGCCGGCAATACAAGTGGCTGGACAGTTGCCGGAAGTGTTGTAAAACTAAGCACAAATACTGATAAAGTTGGTATTGGTACTGCAACCCCAAGTGCTGCTTTACATGTAATCGGCAACGACGGAGTTTTATTTGAAGGAACTTTGGATAGTGGTACAATACCAAAAGAAGGAAGAGGCACAAGAATAATGTGGTACCCAAAGAAAGCTGCTTTTAGAGCAGGTTATGTTGATGGAACCGAATGGGATGATGCAAACATTGGGGATATCTCCACTGCTATGGGACAAGCAACAATAGCTTCCGGTGCTGCTTCCACTGCTATGGGATTTAGTACAACAGCTTCCGGTCGTGTTTCCACTGCTATGGGAGATGGTACAACAGCTTCAGGTGATTATTCCACTGCTATGGGATATAGTACAACAGCTTCCAGTGTTTATTCCACTGCTATGGGAAAAGGATCAAAAGCTTCTGGTGAATATTCCACTGCTATGGGAGGTTATACAAAAGCTTCAGGTAATAATTCCACTGCTACGGGATATTATACAGAAGCTTCCAGTTTTGCATCTACTGCTATGGGAGATGAAACAACAGCTTCCGGTATTTATTCCACTGCTATGGGAGGTAGTACAGCAGCTTCCGGTGGTGGTTCCACTACTATGGGATCTGGTACAACAGCTTCCGGTGATGCTTCCACTGCTATGGGAAGTGATACAGAAGCTTCCAGTTTTGCATCCACTGCTATGGGAGATGGTACAATAGCTTCCGGTGGTTATTCCACTGCTATGGGACAAGCAACAATAGCAAGCAATTATCAGTCAGTTGCAATGGGTTGGGAATCAGTTGCAAGTGGTTGGCGTTCAACTGCTATGGGGGAACGCACGCACGCAAATAGCTATAATTCATTGGCAATTGGGCAATATAATGTTGGCGGTGGAACTGCTGGGTCTTGGGTACTTACAGACCCGTTATTTGAGATTGGAAATGGTCTCGATGATGCCCACAGAGCTAATGCAGTAACGGTACTTAAAGATGGTAATATTGGCATTGGTACAGCAAATCCAACATCAAAACTTGAAGTTGATGGAATAATTCATTCTACTGTAAGTGGTTTTAAATTCCCTGACGGAACAATACAAACTACTGCTGCCGCCGGCAATACAAGTGGCTGGACAGTTGCCGGAAGTGTTGTAAAACTAAGCACAAATACTGATAAAGTTGGTATTGGTACCGAAACACCAAGTGCAACACTACACGTAAAGGGTGATGACGGCGTTTTATTTCAAGGGACTAATAATAGCGGAACAGCATTAAACCTGGGAGCAGGCACAAGAATGATGTGGTACCCAAAGAAAGCAGCTTTTAGAGCAGGGCATGTTGATGTAACTCAATGGGATGATGCAAACATTGGTGAATTTTCCACTGCTATGGGATATAGTACAACAGCTTCTGGTGCTACTTCCACAGCTATCGGATCTGGCACAACAGCTTCCGGATCAAATTCCACTGCTATGGGAAATGGTACAACATCTTCCGGTGATTATTCCACTGCTATGGGGTATGGATCCACAGCTACCGGTGAGTATTCCACGGCTATGGGATGTTTAACATTAGCTTCCGGGGATAAAGCCACGGCTATGGGACAGAGAACAAAAGCTACCGGTGAGTATTCCACGGCTATGGGACAAGCAACAGAAGCAAGCAGTTATCAGTCTGTTGCAATGGGTTGGGAATCAGTTGCAAGTGGCTGGCGTGCAACTGCTATGGGGGAACGCACGCACGCAAATAGCTATAATTCATTGGCAATTGGGCAATATAATGTTGGCGGTGGAACTGCTGGGTCTTGGGTACTTACAGACCCGTTATTTGAGATTGGAAATGGTAGAGATGATGCACACAGAGCCAATGCAGTAACTGTTTATAAAAACGGCAATACACATATAAGCGGTACAATTACCAGTGGTACTGCAAATGTTTCTTTGCCAATTGCTTATGGTGTAATTAATACCGGTGGCAGTGTTAATAACGCTACCAGTAATATTAGCAGTACCTGGGTAACCGATCATTACGAAATATCTATTTCAGGAGAGTCGTATTCGAAAACCGCCTATGTATGCAGTGTTGAAGTTCTGGGAGCATCTCCGGTTATGACAACAACCGGGGCAAACGGAGGTAAACTGCTGGTTTATATTTACAATACTTCAAGTACAAAGATTCAGGATGCATTCCATTTTGTGATTTATAAATTATGATAAAAATAGTTGACGTTTATTTTAATAGTTATAAATTTAAACAACAATATTATGAATAAAGCAATTTATTATTTAACAACACTACTGTTTTTTGCAATAAGCAGTGCAAGTGCGCAAACCGTAATTTCGGCAAATGGAGGTACGGCAACGGCTGCCGGAAGTGAGGTAAGTTGGACCATTGGCGAGCCAATTACAGCAACCGTTTCCGATGGAACAACTACGCTAACACAGGGATTTCACCAAACAAAAATTAAGGTTACTGCGGTGAATGAGATTCAGGTCCCCAACGTGAAGATAAAAGTTTACCCAAACCCAACATCCGATTTTGTTATGGTGCATTTAAGCAAAACAGTTGAAAAAGCAACCTATTTACTCTTCGATATTACGGGTAAATTGATTCAGCAAAAAAATATAGAATCAATAGATACAAAGATTGATATGACCGGTGTTGCCAATGGTTCATATATTTTAAAGCTTATCAGTGGACAGCAGCCTTTGCAAACTTTTAAAATTGTAAAGCGGTAAAAGAAAAACAGCTTGAAGGAGATTAGTAAATAATTGCTGTACATTTTCTGAATAAAGCCCTGTTTGGTTTATTATTTCGCCAAATACAATAATAGAACAAGTATTTGACCAAATAGTGCAAGTCATTTTTTTAATATCACCATACCTTTGGGTTATGATTTTATTAAAGAAACAAACAGTTAACCAATAAAAAACTTTAGCCATGAAAAAATTACTACTGCTTATTGCAATTTTATTAGAAGGGTTACTAATCGCAAATGCACAATGTCCATCAACAACAGATGTTACTCTTAATTCTCAAGGGAAAATTGACAATTTCATAATCTTATACCCCAATTGCTCTGTGATTGAAGGCTATCTGATTATTGATGAATCAACAGATGGAGATATTACCAATCTGAAAGGATTGAAAAATATTCAATATATCGGCAAAGGGCTAAAAATCGAAAACAATTCATCACTTAAGAGCCTCGCCGGATTAGAAGCACTGGACTCTGTTGGTAGAGGCATAGCAATTATTAACAATAATGCTTTGGAAACTTTAGACGGTTTGTCAGGGGTAAAAAAAATCAATTCTTATGTTGAGATAAACGAAAATACCAAGTTAACTTCTATCAACGGATTTGGGGATGCTTCTCTTACAAGTATTGGAGGATTTTTGTCATTGTCCTCTAACCCATCATTAACAAGCCTTTCAGGATTAGAGTCAATTAAAACTATTAAAACATCACTATACATCTGTAACATGAATAATTTAACTAATCTTAAGGGTTTAGACAATGTTACATCAATTGGAAGTTGTCTAATAATTCAAACCAATACTAAACTTCAGAATTTTACAGGACTAAATAAGTTAGATACGATAGGCGGATATGTAGAAATATCGATGAATAGCGCATTGACAAATTTCTCCGGATTGAATTCCCTTACTTCTACAGGCAGTTATTTTAAAGTATATGGAAATGATCTATTGTTAAACCTTTCCGGGCTTAGTTCACTCAAAATTATAGGAAAGATTTCTTCTGACCTCCGTAATGCTCTTATGGTGGATTATAATCCTTCACTTGTCGATTTATCCGGACTTGAAGCACTCAATCAAATCAATGGCTTTCTGTATATTAGTGACAACTTATCACTTATAAACCTTTCAGGATTACAAAACCTTACTGCCTTAACGGGATGTGTCTACATTGTGAGAAACGATAAGCTAAATGACATTACAGGAATTGAGAATATAGACCCTGAAACTGTTAAATCCAAAAATAGCAATTATAAAGATCTTCAAATATCTGACAACCCCCAGCTTTCAGAATGTGCAATAAAATGTATCTGCCCAATAATAAACGATAATAATAAAAATAAGACTATTCTAAATAATAAAACAGGCTGTAATACTACCTATGAGATCAAAACAGAGTGCTCTGCTTCAGGCATTGAGGATGAGACTGACAACCTGCTTGAACTTTGTCCCAATCCTGCAAAAAATACAATTCACCTCAATTACAATGAAACATTGACTATAAACCAAGACAATTTCAATATTGAAATATACTCAATAACAGGACAAAAAATTAAGTCAATAGATCATCCGGTTGATAAAATTGATATCAGTAACTTTAGCGAAGGGATTTATATTGTAAATGTAACAACCGGTAAAGGTGTGGCAAGTTGGAAGATAGCTGTTACAAAATAGGGAATAGTAAATATAAAGTCACCGAGAATGTCGCAGCCATTCCCCGAGGGGTCTCGCTTATAGCAAGGCTCTCGGCATTACTAAAAATATATTTCACTGTTTCATTTTTTTTATTGGTTTAGGGTTATAAATTTGTGAATTGATGAACCACTTTCAATGTAAATCAAATGCTATGACTCCAATTGAAACAAAAGTGTTTTCTGAATTAGGTACGCTCGAGGCTGTTATTCTTCACTCTCCCGGTCATGAGATAGAGAATATGACTCCCGACAACGCAGAGAGAGCCCTCTATAGCGACATACTTAATCTCGCAGTTGCAACCGATGAGTACAGCCAGTTTGCCGGAGTTTTGAACAAAGTAACAAATACATTCCAGGTGATGGATCTGCTTACAGGTATTCTTAATCAATCAGAAGTTAAACAAACCCTAATTAACAAGATATGCAGTTTCGAACAGGTTAACAATATTAAAGATGAGTTGTTGGCACTGCCTTCGGATGAGCTGGCTCGTCAGCTGATTGAGGGTGTCACCCTGAAAAAAAACACATTAACCACATTTCTGGCTGATGAGCGATACTCACTTCGCCCCTTGCATAACTTTTTCTTTACCCGCGATGCGTCGGTAACAACATATGACAAGGTGCTAATATCAAAGATGGCAAACAGAGTTCGTGCCCGTGAAGCCATAATCATGGAAGCTATTTTCAACAATTCAACGCAAATTAAATCCCCTACCTACACCCCAATTGACATATACCACGAAGATAAAGATGTTACCATTGAAGGTGGTGACGTAATAATTGCCAGAGACGACATTCTTATTATTGGAAACAGTGCACGAACAACAACAAAAGGTATCGACTTTATTGTTGAACAGCTCAAACAGAGGAAGAAGAGACACCACATTGTGGTACAACAACTACCACACACGCCAGAGTCATTCATTCATCTCGATATGGTTTTCACCCTACTCAACAAGAATGAGTGCATGGTTTATGAACCAGTGATTATGCAATCATCACAATGTCAGACTTTGACAATTACAATTGACAATGGCGAAGTTGCTTCTATTGTTAAGAAGGATAATATTATTGCTGCCCTCAAAGAGTTAGGGCTCGATATGAAACCTATATATTGTGGAGGAATAAAAGATTTGTGGATTCAGGAGCGCGAACAGTGGCACTCAGGAGCCAACTTCCTTGCTATTGCTCCGGGAAAAGTAATGGGGTATGAACGTAATGTCTACACCATGGAGGAGATGAATAACAACGGCTACGAAATAATTAAAGCTACTGATGTGATAAGTGACAAAATCAATCTTGATGATTACAACAAATATGTTGTTACCATCGAAGGTTCTGAACTACCACGTGGTGGTGGAGGTGCCAGGTGTATGTCGATGCCGGTACGAAGAGGTGATGTGGAGTGGTGAAAAATATATAAATAAAGTGGTTCTACTACCATTTTAGTGGGTACTTAACTATGTTAATTTTTTATTGGTGTAAATTTATATGATTATTTGTTTATCTGTTTATAATATTGCATCAGTGTATTGAGACATAAGCAAATAAACGTATCAACAACTAACCATAATATATTTTAGTTAGTCGACCGTGAAAAAGCCTTTTTCACACTTTAACTTATTGATTTATAAGTTATATTAATTAAAAACTTATTAACTTACATATTGATTATTTGCAAGGTTATTGAGAGATTAACCAAAAACCTTGCAAAATGATTGGAAAAATAAATCAACGTATTAAATCGGCCTCTTTACAGTAGTGCTTGGAATGGTTTTGAAAATTTAGGGAGATTGAGAAGCTCCGAGGAACGAGGAGATCGCTCAACCGAACTTAATTGTCAAAAACATGGAGAGTGCTATTGTAAATAAGCCTTGACTTTTTTGTTTCGTTTTTGTGTCAAGACAAAAATGAAAGGGGTATCAAAGGGTAAACTTTAGTTAAAAGCCTGTACTATAAAAATAGAGGTCTTTTTCACGGTCGACTAGTTAGTTGCCCACTAAGTTTGCAGTAATACCAAAAAAGTAAAGGCCTCACTGTGAGTGAAGCCTTTACTTTGTATAACTTATAAAAACGTTGTAGCTCTTCTAAAATAAGGCTACCCCGTGTAGTTCAATATTAGTTCAGCACATCCTGAACAAGTCCGGAAGCCTCTTTCAATGTAATTGCAGAGAACACTTTAAGTCCTGACTCATCAATAACCTGCTTGCCCTCTTCGGCGTTTGTACCTTGCAGACGCACAATTATAGGAACTTTAATTTCACCTATCTTTTTGTACGCTTCAACCACACCGTTTGCAACTCTGTCGCAACGAACGATACCGCCAAAGATATTAATCAGAATTGCTTTCACATTATCGTCAGCAAGAATAATTTTAAGGCCGGCCTCTACTGTTTCGGCACTTGCCCCGCCTCCCACATCAAGGAAGTTAGCAGGCTCACCACCCGATAGTTTAATAATATCCATTGTTGCCATTGCAAGCCCTGCACCATTAACCATACATCCTACATTACCATCGAGCTTAACAAAGTTAAGATCATTTTTTGAAGCTTCTGTTTCTGCAGGATCCTCTTCAGCAAGGTCACGCAGAGCAGCATAGTCTGGATGGCGATAAAGAGCATTATCATCCAGATTTACCTTAGCATCCACAGCGAGAATATTGTTATCCGATGTTTTAAGAACAGGATTAATCTCAAACATTGACGAATCGGTTTTTTCGTAGGCCTTATAAAGAGCTGATACAAACTTCACCATTGACTTAAAAGCCTTACCCGACAAGCCCAGATTAAAGGCGATACGACGAGCCTGAAAAGGTAGTATACCTGTAGCAGGGTCAACCTCCTCCTTAAAAATGAGGTGTGGTGTTTGGTCAGCAACAGTTTCAATATCCATTCCACCCTCAGTTGAATACATAATTATATTCCTTCCGGTAGCACGGTTGAGCAGAACGCTCATATAAAACTCACTCGTCTCACTCTCGCCCGGATAGTAAACATCCTGCGCAATAAGAACCTTGCTTACAAATTTACCTTCCGGTCCGGTTTGATGTGTTACCAGTGTCATTCCTAAAATCTCTGATGAAATCTTCTTAACCTCATCCAGCGATTTGGCAAGTTTAACACCTCCACCTTTACCGCGACCTCCGGCATGAATTTGAGCTTTAACAACCCACCAGCCTGTGCCGGTTTGCTCCTTCAATTTCTTAGCTGCCTCAACAGCCTCTTCCGGAGTATCAGCAACTATTCCTTCCTGAATAGTTACTCCAAAAGATTTCAAAATCTCTTTTCCTTGATATTCGTGTATATTCATATTAAAAAATACTTTATATTGATGTATCTAAATATGTGGCTAAATGTAACAGTTTTCCATACAATAACAAACAGGAAAAGTACTATTTTTGTTGAGAAAAAATAAATAAATATGAGAAAATTACGGAACAACGAATTAAATCGCCTCACAATAGATGAATTTAAGAAAGCAGAGAAGATTCCAGTAGTGGTAATTCTTGACAACATCAGAAGCCTGAACAATGTAGGGTCTGTTTTCAGGACCTCAGATGCTTTCAGAGTTGAAGAGATAATTTTGTGCGGATTCACTGCAACTCCCCCTCACAACGAGATACACAAAACAGCCTTAGGTGCTGAGGAGTCGGTAGCATGGCGATTTTATGAGAAAACCGAAGATGCTGTTTCTACTCTGAAAAGTGAGGGGTACACTATTTGCAGTATCGAGCAGGTAGAAGACTCTGTATCTCTCCCCGATTTTCAGATTTCAAAAAACAAGAAGTATGCTCTGATATTTGGCAATGAGGTAAAAGGAGTACAACAAAAGGTAGTAGACCTCTCCCACTACTCTATTGAAATACCCCAAGAGGGCACTAAACACTCCCTAAATATCTCAGTAAGTGCAGGCGTTGTGCTATGGCAATTTTATGTTAATTTAAGAAAACAAAAATAAAAGGCGCATAAAAGTGATGCATGAATAAGTTATTAACAAATATTCATATTCAGAAAAATTGTATTTTTAAAGAGAAAAACTAAACTCAGCACCTCAAAATAATATTTATCTAACAACACACAATCTACGTTAGACAATCAATATCCAAATTAATCTTTTCTTTGCTATCTGTAATTTATTCTTAATTTTAGGCTTTAATATTACACTAGCAATTCTATTATGAAAAAAGTATATAAACCTCTATTTTCCATGCCTGTCATGGGCTTTCTTGTTTTGGCACTTGCCTTCTCAATGGCTTTAGCCACTTTTATTGAAAACGATTTTGGTGCCTCTGCTGCCCGTGAAGCAATATACAATTCATGGTGGTTTGAACTGATTATCCTCTTCTTTATCATTAATTTGATGGGTAGCATTATTTTAAACAGAACTTATAAAAAGAAGAAGTTCAGCATCTTTCTATTTCATTTTTCATTTCTCATAATAGTTATGGGTGCTGCTGTTACCAGATATATAAGTTATGAAGGAACCATGCATATACGTGAGGGTGAATCATCAAACCTGTTTTCCTCTTCAGACAAATATGTTTACGGCACATTGAAAGATGAGAGTGTATCAAAAGAGTTTTCATTCAAAGCCAATTTTATTCCTGGAATAAAGAATAACTTCGAGCAAAAGATCCATATTGATGACAACAACTATACACTGAATCTAAAAAGTTACATTCATACTGCAAAAGATAAAGCTACTCCTGATGTACTGCTTTTTACAATCTCAGATGGCTCAACAGCAAAAGACATCTATATTCAGGAGAATAATGGCAGAAAGCAGAAAGCAACATCACTACAACTGGCCACAACTAACTTGTCACTATCGTATGGACACAAATTAATTAAGCTGCCATTCACTCTCCATCTTAAAAAATTTCAGCTTGAGCGATATCCAGGGTCACAAAGCCCGTCGTCGTATGCCAGTGAAGTGGTGCTAATTGATGAGAATGAAAATATGGAGATGCCCTACCGCATATTTATGAATCACACGTTGAAACACAAAGGGTTTAAGTTTTTTCAATCGTCATACGATATAGATGAGAAGGGAACTATCCTTTCGGTAAACCACGACAATTTAGGAACTACGCTTACATACATCGGATATCTGCTTATGGCTATAGGCATGATATTTTCTATTTTCAATAAAAATAGTAGATTCATGAAGCTGGCAAGGAAAACAGGTGTGTCGGGTCGAACACTATCTACAATTACTGTTACCTCAATGATATTTTTTCTTACAACATTCAGCCCGGCAGGTAAGTTAGATGCTCAAACCAGCGCACCAAACCTGCATAAAATACCTGCGAGTGCAGCTGAAGAGTTCAACTCTGTTTTGCTTCAAAATACCAACGGCCGAATTGAGCCATTTTATACTATGGCCTCAGATGTTCTCAGAAAGGCTCTTAGAAAAAGTAAATATATGGGACAGAATCCCGTTCAGGTTGTTTTGGGAATGTATTTCTATCCTGATAAATGGAAGTATGAGCCAATGATAAGAGTATCGGGAAAGATAATCCCCGGGTTACTGAGAATAGAGGGGAAGTTTGCATCCTACTCTGACTTCTTCGATGCGGAAAACAGATACAGCTATAAACTTAACAGATATGTTCAAAAAGCCTATCACAAACGCCCGGCAGAAAGAAATATGTTCGATAAGGATGTCATTAAGGTAGACGAAAGGCTTAATGTTTGTTACCTTGTCTACTCCGGCTCTTTGTTTAAGATGTTTCCTGTAGATGATTCTATCAACAGTCGCTGGTACTCACCGGAGGAAGCAGCTTTACGGGTTCAGTCAACCGATTCTCTATTCGTAAGTTCAATATTAACACTATGGATTTCAGAGATAAACAATCCGGGAGATAACAGTAACGCATCAAAGGCTATAACAGCAATAAAAGAGTTTCAGAGAGCACATGGGTCTAACGTACTTCCCTCTGACTCGAAAGTAAAGATAGAGATTCTGTACGAAAAATATGACATTTTCGGAAAGCTATCGTTGGGGTATGGATTGGTAGGTTTTATTCTGTTAATCATTCTCTTCACCAAAATAATCAAACAAAACTCAAAAGGAACTATTGCAGTGGATATTGCCACATGGTTGCTTCTATTTGGCTTTATTCTTCATACGGCAGGACTTGGAGCAAGGTGGTATATTTCGGGGCATGCCCCGTGGAGTAACGGCTATGAATCGATGATTTATATTGCATGGGCTGCTATGCTTGCCGGACTTATTTTTGTACGAAACACACCTTTTGCATTAGCTGCTGCGTCCATACTATCGGCACTTACTCTTTTTGTAGCACATCTGAGTTGGATGAACCCGGAAATTACAAATCTTGTTCCTGTACTAAAATCCTATTGGTTAACTATTCATGTTTCAGTAATTACAGCAAGCTATGGATTTCTGGGGATGGGTATGATTATAGGACTTATAAATTTGATTATGTACATTATTAAAACAGAGAGTAACCACAAGCGGATTCAACAACAGATAGAGATTCTAACTAATGTTAGTGAGATGGCTTTGATATTAGGCGTATACTTTTTCGGAATGGGGATATTTCTGGGAGGTGTGTGGGCAAATGAATCGTGGGGGCGCTACTGGGGCTGGGATCCCAAAGAGACCTGGTCGTTAGCTACGGGATTGGTTTATGTTTTCGTGGTACACATGCGATTTATCCCTGGCGTGCGGGGATATTTTGCTTTTAATATTGCATCAATACTTGCATTCTTCTCAGTTATCATGACATATTTTGGTGTCAACTACTATCTTTCCGGGCTGCACTCTTATGCACAGGGCGATGCTGTACCTATTCCACCCTTCGTATTTTATGCTCTTGGTATTCTTGTGGTAATGTTCTTTGTTGCCTGGAAAAAAGAGAAAAAGAATGCTAAACTCACCGGATACAGATGATGTGAATGATTAAAGTTTGAAGAGCATTTATTGAAAACTCAAACTTATACAACTTGCTAATTGTTACGCAGTGATAAGTCGAACTAAGGTTAGTAGGTAAAAAATGCTTAAATATTAAAGTTATCAAATGCAATAAACATCTTATTTCGACCTCGTTCTGATTTTAGTTGGAGTATGACTGAGGATTTTGGAACATGAAAAAAGGCAATCCAGACGGATTGCCTTTTTTTTAAATTATTATCTATTATTGAACGATAGACTTGAATGTAGCATCTTCAAAATATTTTCCAAATACCATATCAGTAGCGGCAATTTTCTTGAATTTACCATCAAGTTCAGTAGCTTTACGTAGGCTTTCGAACATCATATCAGAATCAGATGTTTTTGCTCCAACGATAGCTTTCAGATAATATTTGAAAGCAGCTTCGTGAGTAATTGCATTCAGTGTAGAAAGTGCAGCATCATACTTCTCAGCTAAAATCTTAGCTAAAGCAGCATTACAATTTGTAGCATTTCCGAAGTAACGCATTGCAGCATCATAATCTCCTTTGTGAATAGCAACTATTCCAAGGTTATTATCAAGAGCATCACCTGCACCAGCAGCAGCACCGAAGAACTCTTCAGCTTTTGCAATATCACCATTACGCAGTGCAATAACACCTAAGTTATTGTTAATTTCAGGTACACCGGCTTTCATTGAATTAACTTTTTCGAAAGCAGCTTTAGCTCCAGCTAAGTCACCTTTGTTATAAAGAGCAACACCAACATTATTTTGTGCTCTCCAGCACTTAGGACTCTGACTTGCAGCAGCCTTGAAAATATCTAACTGAAGATCATTATTGTCTGTTAATGTAGCAGCATAAAGAAGCTCTTCAATATTAAGCTCTGAAGGATTATTAGCAGCTAATGCTGTAAGCTCATCATCTGACTTCCCAATTAAATCAACGTTAACAGCTAATTTAGAACGACGCAACTTAGGCAGAATCTCTTTAGATAATACTTTGTAAGTAGCTGACATGTTTTTAATTTCACGCTCGCGTACTTCAGGATCACTATACATAGAAAGAACTCTAAGAATTAATTCTTTATCCTGAATATTTGATTTTTCCATTAATTGTTTGAATCCTTCCCAATCTTCAGGAGTACTTTTAACATCAAAAGCAACATCTTCTACTTTAGCTTTTTTCAACTCTTTGGCTAAATACTTTTGAGCTACGTTCTCACGTTTCTCAGCTAAGTTAATATTCAAATCACTTGGTCCGTCAGGAGAAGCATAGGCAGAAATTCCAACACCTTTTAACTCCTTCTTCTCAGTAGCGTTAACCTCAGCAATATACTCTTTCAGTTGCTTGATCTCATCTTTTCTTAATTCAGTACCTCTAAGATTAGCACGTTGAATAAGGAAAAAGATATCAGCAGTTTTCTGCTCAGGAATAACACGTTGGAAGTGGTCAGCACCAATAGTTGAACGAGCGCCTTTATCCATCACCAATGTAGAGGTAGAAACTACACCATCAGCAATTTTGTATGGCTCAAACTCCATAGACTTTTTACCTTTAGAAGCTTTTACCCTAACAACAAGATCAGAAACTCTCATATTCTCGTTGTAAGGGACTGTTCCGGTGTAAGTAAAACTACCTCCATTTGCATTAGAGATAACTTTGGCATTTCCTTCAACAGACTCCCCTTGCAGGTTGTAAGGTTGAAAAGCAGTTTCGCCTCCATCATAAACCAATACAGGAGTAGCTTCGAGCGTAACTTTTTTGTCGAATAATTTTTCAGGGATCTGAACCTTAACAGTTACATCAACTTTACCACCATGAGTCTCTAATACCTCAGGAGTAACAGTATAATTAATCTGTTCAGCTTTCTTTTTCATTTTGTTTAGACCGGAACAGCTGGCAAAGATTGCAGCTAGAGCCACGGTAGCAATGAGATTGATTCTTGTTTTTTTCATAATGTTTATTCAATTATTGTTTTTGAACTGAAACTTAAATGTTTTACAAATGTAATAA
>JALVBA010000017.1 GCA_027010905.1 Marinilabiliaceae bacterium | reverse complement strand
GTATAATAGAAACAGAGAAAATAATAAATATGGATCTTAATTTTTCGCCGAGAATAAAAGATGTAATATCTTTCAGTAAAGAGGAAGCAGAGCGTTTGGGGAATCATTACATTTCACCTGAACATCTGATGCTTGGTATCTTACGCCAGGGAGATGGCACTGCAATTAAGCTGCTTCAAAGTCTTGATTTTGATTTTGACAAGGTAAAAGAGGCACTCGACAAGCATCTGATTGCCGAGAAGCCGCATCAAAATAAAAACATTCCCCTGTTAAAATCGTCAGAGCGTATTCTGAAACTTATTCATCTTGAGGCAAAATCGCTAAAAAGTAATACAATCAACACAGGCCATCTTCTATTGGCAATATTAAAAGAAAAAAACAGTTTTATCTGGAAAATTATGACAGAAGAGAATATATATTATGGCAGGGTAATGGAGGTGATGGAGACAATGGAACCATCAGCAAGCAGCAATTTTCCACCTGATGATGATCAGGAGAGTCCATTTTCGGCCTCCGACCGAGAAGGATCAAAGCCGGGAGGTTCGGTAAAGAGCAGTTCAGAGACTCCCGTTCTTGATAATTTCGGGATCGACATTACCAAATCTGCCGAGGAGGGTCGGCTCGATCCTATTGTTGGTAGAGAGAAAGAGATTGAGCGTCTGGCTCAGATTCTCAGCCGAAGAAAAAAGAACAATCCAATCTTAATTGGTGAGCCCGGTGTAGGTAAATCAGCCATTGCCGAGGGACTGGCAATCAGGATTATTGATAAGAAGGTGTCGAGAGTTCTGTTCGACAAGAGGGTGATTACACTTGACCTTGCCTCTATTGTAGCAGGAACAAAGTACCGGGGACAGTTTGAGGAGCGGATGAAAGCTATCCTGAACGAGCTGAGCAAGAATCCTAACATAATCCTTTTCATTGATGAGATACATACTATTGTAGGTGCAGGTGGTGCTACCGGCTCGCTTGATGCAGCAAACATGCTTAAGCCTGCTTTGGCTCGAGGCGAGATTCAGTGTATTGGTGCTACCACTCTAGATGAGTACAGGCAACACATCGAAAAAGATGGTGCTCTTGAGCGACGGTTTCAGAAGATAATGATTGAGCCAACATCTATTGACGAGACAATAGAGATACTGAATAATATCAAAGAGAAGTATGAGGATCATCACAACGTTCTCTATACCCCCGAGGCTATTAAAGCCTGTGTAACACTTACCGAGCGCTACATTACCGACCGTCACCTGCCCGACAAGGCTATTGATGCACTTGACGAAGCGGGATCGAGGGTTCACATATCAAATATTATTGTGCCGGAAACTATTATTAATATTGAGAATAAGATAGAAGGCTCAAAGATTAATAAGATTAAAGCTGTAAAAGCACAGAACTTTGAACTTGCCGCCAGTTTCAGAGATAAGGAGAAGGAGCTTCTATCTGAACTGAATAGCGCTAAGACAAAGTGGGAAGAGAATCTTCAGAAAAACAGAGAGACTGTTAATGAGGAGAAGGTTGCTGAGGTGGTTGCCATGATGACCGGTATTCCTGTACAACGTGTGGCACAGGCCGAAGGTTCAAGACTGCTGAAGATGGGACATGAGCTTAAGGACAGTATAATTGGGCAGAATGCAGCAATTACCAAGATTGTGAAGGCTATTCAAAGAAATCGTGCAGGACTTAAAGATCCAAACCGGCCTATCGGTTCATTTGTGTTTTTAGGGCCTACAGGAGTAGGTAAAACACATCTGGCAAAAATCCTTGCTCAGTATCTGTTCGACTCAACAGATGCTCTTATCCGTATCGACATGAGTGAATACATGGAGAAGTTTTCTGTTTCGAGGCTGGTTGGTGCACCTCCTGGATATGTTGGGTATGAAGAGGGTGGTCAGCTTACCGAAAAGGTTAGGCGTCGCCCCTACGCAGTTGTGCTACTTGATGAAATTGAGAAGGCTCACCCCGATGTTTTCAACCTTCTGTTGCAAGTGCTTGACGAAGGTCGCCTTACAGATAGTTTAGGTCGTAGAGTGGATTTTAAGAATACAATTATCATAATGACTTCCAACATAGGTAGTCGTGAACTTAAGGACTTTGGCCGTGGCGTTGGCTTTGCCACAAAGGGAGCCGTTAGCGACAGAGACCACACAAAGGGTGTTATTGAAAAAGCGTTGAAAAAAGCTTTTGCTCCTGAGTTCATTAATCGTATTGACGATGTAGTTATATTCAACAGTCTGGATAAAGAGGATATCAACAAGATTATTGACATTGAACTTAAAGGACTCTACCACAGAGTTGAAGTTTTAGGTTATAAGCTTGAAATAACCGATAAGGCCAAAGCTTATATTGCATCTAAAGGATACGATATTCAGTTTGGAGCCCGTCCGTTAAAGAGAGCCATTCAGAAGTATCTTGAAGATGAGATGGCTGAAGTGATTATTGAGGCTTCGCTAACAGAGGGGGCAATAATCAACGTTGATTACGACGAGAAGAGTGAGAAGATTATTACATCAATAAAAAAGGCTAAAAGAAGAAGAAGTAAGAAACCTTCGGTAAACTGATATTAACCTTTAGAGAGGTAACAAAAAAACCGTATGTGAAAGTCTCCCTTCATACGGTGCTTGTTCTCATTGAGAAAACTACCATCCAACACAATAGGTAGACAAACCATAATAATTGATTCCACAATAATATAAGGTATAGCGTCGGAGTTTACTTCAATCCCGCAATAATAGCGGGTCACATATTGCCGCTACGCCTTATACTATGCTTAATTGTTGTATGCTGGCTGTTTTCTCCCACCAGCATTTTACTATTTTACAATTAATTCGTATTTCTCACTTGGTGGAAATAACAAGTCCAATCCTTTTTGCAAAATAAAATATCGTAATCCTTATATCGAACTCAGGTTAAAAGGAAAAGAGATTTATGAGCTGATGGGGTACAAAACCAGACCTTTCTATCGGAAAAAATCCGTAGTGGTACCTGAGGGAATTTCAAAAAACAACTCGCCTTGAGATCACATAATTACGAATTTATAGCTACAATGTGGATTTAAGGTAATTGTCGATAATGTTAAAACTGTTATAAACAACAATACAAATCTTTTCATCTGATTTATTTTATTTAATTTCTAAAATATCTTATTCAACACCTCTTTAACAGTCTCAAGCGGTGGTGTAACTTCAAATATATGAACAGGCTTGAGGTATGTAACCTCTTTTTCGCTTTTAATTCTCTTCTCACCACCTCCGGTAATATTTATCATTATTGTGGCATCCTTCTCCACTTCGCCCTCTTTAACGGCATTAATCAACGAAGCAACAGCAACAGCCGCTGCCGGATGGATATCATTCCCCTCTGTTCGTTCAAAAAGCTCAGCAGCATCTCTGGCCTCCTCATTTTTAGCAAGCAGCACATCGCCACCGACATCCTTCATTGCATCATACAATCCTCCGGCTATTGGGTATGGAGGTCTTCGATTAGAGAGCACTTTAGCGTCTATCTCCTCTACCTGCTTTCGAGCCTCCTCGTCATCAAAAGGAAGAATATCCCTTGAACCGGCTTTCCACGAGTCGTGAATAGGTTTAAACGGACAATTTTGCGAAACCATAAGTTTCATCTTGTTCGTACCAAACCGTCCATCTTCGATAAATCTCAGGTTAGCTTCCCATGCAGCAATAGCACCTGTACCACTACCCACAGCCTGAAAATAGTAATCCGGAATACGACCAATCTCAGTTACAGCAGAAAGCACTGTTGTACCCATCCCCTCACGCCGGGCAACATTCTTGGCACCCCCCTCAGGTACAAAACCCTCAACCTGACAAGCAATATTTGAGAGGTGAATAGCATCAAAATAGTCGCTACCCGATTTTGTAGCCACGAGCTTTACCACATTGGTATTAATAGGTCTGTCGAACCACATTGCATTGAGATTATCCTCAGGTACACACACAAGCAGTGGAATGTTATTGTCGGAGCAAACACGGGCAAAAGCACGGGCTGTATTCCCTGCCGAAGCAACAACAAGAGCCTTTCCAAATCCCGGCTTCAGTCTTCCTCCTACCGAGTATGCCTCCGTCTCTTTAAACGAGCATGTAGACATCTCAATCCCCTTCTCAGGCCAGTAGCCACTAAAAGTGATATAGAGGTTTGTTAACCCAAGCTCTTTAGCGAGGCCTTTACTTTTATAAGTCAAAGGAGCATAAGAACCTTTAAGCATTTTACTTACCGGCAACCAGTCGGCAAATTTAAATAGGCCGTAAGAATCATCTTTAACTTCAATCTGTCTCTTCTCGTAAATGGCACGAATAAGTGTCGGAGCACTCTCTCCCGGTGCATCCAGTGTCCATCCAGTGTCGGAAAAAGTCTTCCCGGTTTTTACAGACTTTAAAGTGTACTTTGTGGGTGTGATTGTATTCATGGTTACAGTGTTAAGTGGTTATATGGTTAAATAGTTATATGGCTTCTGGGGTAAATGGCTTCTTTTTATGTTTTCTGTTTCAGAACCTGAAACCCAAAACCCAAAACTCTAAATCTTATACGTTCTACCCGGCTTTGCATTCCACACCAGCCACACTCCAAACAGAACAAATGGTATACTAAGCAGCTGCCCCATGTTGAGTATCATACCTTGCTCCCACGGCTCCTGTACCTCTTTTAAAAATTCGATAATAAAACGTGCACCGAAAATTCCAATTAGGAACATCCCGAAAATCAAACCCTGTTTATCCTTGGCATTGGTTTTCCAGTAGGTACGCAACAATACGATAAATACAACGAGGTAACTAAGAGCTTCGTAAATCTGGGTTGGATGTTTAGGAACTGTTTCACCATTGCGTTCAAAGATAAATCCCCAAGGCAAAGTAGTCGCATGTCCGTAAATCTCAGAGTTCATAAGATTACCCATCCTAATAAAAACTGCCACCATAGCTACCGGCACTACAACCCTGTCGAGTGTCCAAATCATCGATTTCTTTGTTACTTTCTTTGAGTAGATATAGAGAGCAATCAAAATACCAATAGCTCCGCCATGACTGGCAAGTCCACCTTTCCATACCATAATAATCTCTCCGAGATGCTGTGAATAGTATGGCCAGCCGTAAAAGAAAACATGTCCTAAACGGGCTCCCAAAATGGTTGCAATAACAATGTAAACAAATACCTTCTCTGCCCACTCGAGAGGCAGCTTCTCCGACTTGTACATCTTTTCAAGCATCATGTAGCCAATGTAAAACCCCATGGCAAAAAATAGTCCGTAATAACGTATCGACAAAGGCCCTAAGGAGACTAACTCAGGGTCAACATTCCAGTAAATAATAGTTAGTATCATATTATTATAGGTTATATGGTTATATGGTTATATGGTTATCTATTCAAATCTCCACATCAACACATCAACAAATCTTAATTTACTACACCTTTCCGTGGCACTGTTTATATTTTTTACCACTACCGCAAGGACAAGGGTCGTTACGTCCAACCTTCTTCTCAACCCTTACAGGCTCAAGCTTTTTAGGTTTCTTATCTTCTTCTCCACCCGATGAGCGTGAGAATTCATCTTTCTGCGTACGCAGCTTACTGAAATCCTGACGGCGGCGCTCTTTGGCTTGTTGTACACCACTTGAATCATTGATAGGAATAGAAGCCTTTACAATTGTAGAGACAACATTTCGATTATTCTCTCCCACCATCTTTTTAAAGAGGTTGAAAGACTCAAACTTATAAATTAACAGTGGATCTTTCTGCTCATAAGAGGCATTCTGTACGGCTGTTTTTAGTTCATCAAGTTCACGAAGATGCTCTTTCCAGGCTTCATCGATTGTGATAAGCATAATCGACTTTTCAAAAGCACGCATCATCTCTTCGCCCTTTGTTTCGTATGCTTTCTTAAGGTTAGTTGTAATCTGGAAAACCCGTTGTCCATCACTTATTGGAACAACAATATTTGTGTACTGCTCCGATTTTGTTTCGTAAACATCCTTAATTACCGGATAGGCCTGTTTACCAATGGCTTCAACTTTGCGATTGTAGGTAGTCCAAACCTCCTCGAACAACTTATCAGATAATTCAGTATGGTTACCTTTTGTGAATTCGTGCTGTTCAAACGGTGATTCTGTTGAGAATACCCTAAGCAGATCCATTTTGAAACCTTCAAAATCACCAATTTCGTGATGCTCATCAATAATTGCATCACAAGTATCCTGCATCATATTTGAAATATCAAGCTGAATACGCTCTCCAAACAGAGCATGTTTACGCTTGGTATAGATAACCTCACGCTGAGAGTTCATCACATCATCATACTCCAGCAGTCGTTTACGAATACCGAAATTATTTTCCTCAACTTTCTTTTGTGCTCTCTCAATAGATTTTGTAATCATTGAGTGCTGAATAACCTCTCCCTCTTCAAGACCAAGGCGATCCATATATTTAACAATCCTGTCGGAACCAAACAGACGCATCAAATCATCATCCAAAGAGACAAAGAACTGGGATGAACCCGGGTCACCCTGACGACCGGCACGACCACGTAACTGGCGGTCGACACGACGTGACTCATGGCGCTCAGTACCTACGATAGCAAGACCACCACTGGCTTTCACTTCGTCAGTAAGTTTAATATCGGTACCTCTACCTGCCATGTTAGTTGCAATAGTTACTACTCCTGCATGACCGGCTTCGGCTACAATATCAGCTTCACGTTGGTGCAACTTAGCATTCAGCACGTTATGCTTAATACCTCTGATTTTCAACGTCCTACTAAGCAACTCTGATATCTCTACACTGGTTGTACCAACAAGTACCGGTCTACCATTATTAACAAGTTTAACAATTTCTTCAATTACCGCATTGTATTTCTCTCTCTTTGTTTTGTATACAAGATCTTCAGAGTCGATACGTACAATTGGTCTGTTAGTTGGAATCACTACAACATCAAGCTCATAGATATCCCACAACTCACCTGCTTCCGTTTCGGCAGTACCGGTCATCCCCGAAAGTTTGTGGTACATTCTGAAGTAGTTCTGAAGTGTGATAGTTGCATAAGTTTGAGTAGCAGCCTCCACCTTCACATTCTCTTTAGCCTCAATAGCCTGATGCAGTCCGTCGGAGTAGCGACGCCCCTCCATCATACGACCTGTCTGCTCATCAACAATCTTCACTTTGTTATCCATCACCACATACTCCACATCCTTTTCAAACAAAGTGTAGGCCTTAAGCAGCTGATTGATGGTGTGTACACGCTCTGATTTTATGGAGTAGCTTTGAAGTAACTCATCTTTTTTAGAGAGTTTCTCCTCTTCAGGAATCTCAGACTTCTCCAGGGCTGCTATTTCAGAACCAACATCGGGCAGAACGAAAAACTCTTTATCCTCTGTAGAATCTGTAATCAGGTCAATTCCCTTATCGGTAAGTTCAATGGTATTATTTTTCTCATCGATAACAAAATAGAGAGGATCGGTAACAACATGCATATTTTTGCTGTTCTCCTGCATGTAGAAGTTCTCAGTCTTCATCATACGGGATTTAATACCCTCCTCATTTAAAAACTTAATTAATGCTTTGTTTTTAGGTAACCCTTTGTAAACCCTGTAGAGAAAGAGCGAACCCTCTTCCCTCACCTTAGAAACCTCCGACTTCATCTTCGGCTTTGATTCTGCCAGCACTTTTACTAACATCTGCTTTTGCATCTCTACAAGCTTGGTCACTTTACCTCTCAGCTCAAGAAACAGCTGATCGTCACCCTTTGGCACAGGACCGGAAATAATCAGAGGTGTTCGGGCATCATCAATCAATACCGAATCAACCTCATCCACAATAGCATAGTTATGTGGACGCTGCACCAGGTCTTCAGGCGATGTTGCCATATTATCACGGAGGTAGTCAAAACCAAACTCATTATTTGTACCGTAGGTGACATCTGCCTTATAGGCTTCACGGCGTTGTTGTGAGTTGGGCTGATGCTTATCGATACAATCAACCGAAATACCGTGAAACATAAAGATAGGCCCCATCCACTCGGCATCCCTCTTAGCAAGATAGTCGTTTACGGTAACAAGGTGTACCCCTTTACCGGTAAGAGCGTTCAGGAATACCGGAAGCGTAGCCACAAGAGTTTTTCCTTCACCCGTAGCCATCTCCGAAATTTTCCCCTGATGCAAAGCAACACCACCGATAAGCTGCACGTCGTAGTGAATCATATCCCATGTAATAGTGTTGCCACCCGCAAGCCAGCTGTTTTGGTAAATTGCCTTATCCCCGTCAATCTCAACAAAATCTTTTATTGTAGAGAGGTCACGGTCAAACTGATTAGCAGTAACTTCAATTGTCTCATTCTCCTTAAAAAGTTTCGCGGTTGCTTTGACTATTGCAAATGCCTCGGGCAGAATGTTAAGCATCTCCTTTTCAAGAACCTCAAAGACATCCTTCTCTGTCTTGTCGATATCTTTATAGATTTTATCACGCTCTCCGATAGGAATATCTTCAGTCTCAATTCTCTGCTTAAGATTGTCCACCTTGTCGTTGAGAGGTTTTATAGCATCACTTAAGCGCTGTCTAAGCTCATCTGTCTTTGCTCTTAAACCGTCATTATCTAACTTCTCTATTTCAGGATAGACCTCTTTTATTTTTTCCACATAAGGAGAAATCTCCTTAATATCTTTATCATATTTATTACCAAAAAGCTTGGTTAAAAATTTATCTACAAATGCCATTATATTTTATTGTTAAAGTGTTATATGGTTAAATGGTTATATGGTTTACTGCTAACTGTTTACTAAGTTCTATTTAACACATCTGAAACCATATTAAAGAGATATGTTTCGATAGTGTTACTACTAGGAAACCACACGGAGTTACTTAAAGAGCCAAACTCATCAAACATGAATGAACCACCCCTGAGTACTCTTGAGTTTTCATCGGGACCGGCTCTGTTTTGAAATGAAGAACCGGGATACGGCATAAGCTTTGTTTCAGTCCATTGCCATACATTTGCAAGATATTTGCCATCAAACACCAGACTGTTGCCGAACTTATCAGCACCTGTTTTATAACCTGTCTCTTTTACAAACTTACGGAACTTTTTTGCAGTTACAAGGTTTTTATCTATCCAAAATAGCTGAACAGTTGCCGTGAAAACAGGCTGCTCAATATCTCTTCCTTTAACAGAACAAATTTTAATTGTTCCACCGGGAAAAAACACCATTTCAGGATTACTCTTATCAGGATTTGTAACAGCCAAGGAGTCAGCACTACGTAGTTCAGTAGTGATAAGCTTTTCGGCTGGTACACCGGATTCATTGCTAACAGTACCACTCTTCTTTCCGGACTCCGAAATACAAGAAGCTGTAAGCACCAAAGAAACCCCTATCCACTTTAGATAATACCCGGATTTCAACTCTAAAAACATATATTTTGCGTTATGTGAAATGCTGATTTATCAATTCGGATGTAAAGATGCCAAAAAAATACTAAACAGTAGCGAAATATGTTTATAAAATTTCGTACGTGATACCGAGAATAGTTTGTTAATCTCCAACGTTCAAATGACCTATGGACGATCGTTAGTTTGTAAAAATAAATACTTGTATTCGAAGTTTTAGATCGGATAAACCTTCGTTCGTCACCGCCGGGGCGGGGTCAACGAAGCGTTACCGCATGGGGGACAACAAAACGAATTTAGCAGCGTAACGGATGAACCGGTAGTGAAGCCTTCACTATTCATCCCAAAATGGGTTGTCATCATCTAACTCATCCTCATCGTGCCAAACATTCACCGGTTTGAGAGGCCCCTCTTTACGGTAGATAAATGCCAACACCAACCCGGAGATACCTCCAAAAAGGTGTGCCTCCCATGAGTATGGCAAATCCCATGTTACAGGTATTACACCCCAAAACAGTCCACCGTACAGAAATACAACGACAAGCGATATGGCTATAAGAGGAATGTAATTTCGTAACAAGCCACTAAAGAAAAGAAAAGAGCCTAAGCCATATATCACACCACTAGCACCTATATGCCATGAACCTGTGCGTGCCCCAATCCACACCCAGGCACCGGTAAAGAGATATATAAAAACAAAAATCTTAAAACTTATCTCCTTATAAAAATAGAAGAGAGCGGTACCCAATACGAATACCGGAACAGTATTAGCAAACAGGTGGTTCCAGTCGCCATGAATAAGAGGTGAAAAGATAATCCCCGGCATACCTTCAACCGAAAGAGGTTTGATACCCAGAGTAACAAAACTTA
Source organism: Marinilabiliaceae bacterium (assembly GCA_027010905.1). Lineage (GTDB taxonomy): Bacteria > Bacteroidota > Bacteroidia > Bacteroidales > Marinilabiliaceae > JAADEM01. The sequence continues at coordinate 4,220 of JALVBA010000017.1, read as the reverse complement.
TACCCTCGAGTGTTTCAATTAGTTTTATGGAATAAGCTATAAAAAGGAAGAGCAGAGGTATAAGCATACTAAAGATGAATCTCTTCTTTGCAGAGATTACTCTCTCATCTTCTATATCAGAATTACTACTCAAAATAGAAATATTAATATGGATAACTTTATTTACCTCTTATAAATTATCACATTACCACCTTACTTCAACAAATTCTTTAATGCTTTTACAAATCCTTGCACGTCCTCCAGAGTAGTATCAAAAGAGGTCATCCAACGTGCTTCACTCCTGCTCTCATCCCACACATAGAAGAAAAACTTCTTCTACAGCGGCTCAATCAGATAGTCAGGCACTATACAAAACACACCATTTACTTCAGCCTTCTGTGTTATTCTGTGTTTAGTAATCGGTAATAACCAAAAACGCTGAACCCGAAACCCACTAACTACTTGCTCGTATGTTTCGAGTCAAAGATACCTGTTTTTCGTTCAAACAGACTCTCAGTAACAGAAAAAACCCCCAAAGGCGATTCATCAATAAAGTAGTAGATACCACCCCAGCTGTGCTTAACTCTGAGAAAGATGCAATACTTGTTGCGCTCCCTAATTATTACTCTTGTTATGTGTTTATCAGCGAAGTCAAACTCCTCAACAGTTTTCTCATTTGCGTATACTTTTTTTAGTGGCGGTAACATACATTTATTATATCTCTTTTGTTGAACATCTACTTCAAGTTGCTTTTGTGAATCATCTTTAACACTACTATTTATAGTGCTACTTTTTTTAACAGCCGACTTATCGGATTTTGTTCTTTCTGTTTTTATTGAAGCACTATATTTTTGCTTAGGGGCTTTAGTAGATGCATGTTTCTTCATTCGGTTAATAGCATAAACAACTTGTAGAGCATATTCGCGGTCATCGGTGAAATCATTAATAGTTTTATCAAAATAGACTTTAGCTACAGGTTTCTTAAAAAACACCTTATCAACACCATTAAACACATGAAACAGCTTTACATTCAATGAGTATGGCTCAATTCGATGCGTATGACCTTCGGGAATAAAGGTGGAGAACTCAATAATTTTTGTAACATATCCTGATTTCATAAATTTGAAATGGTATCTCCTATTCCATTTTAACTTGGCCGAGAAAGAGCAGCTGGAGGTAACCGGCAGGTTAATGGTTGTAGAGCTGCCTGTCAAGGTAATAGTAACATTTTCATTTAAGTCATCATCTGCAAACACCTTACCATTAACAAAATAGAAATCCTGTCCGTAACAATAAATGCCGGACAGGAGAGATAAAAGTATTATATTAAGCGTAATAAACAGCCTCATAAATCAGTTATTCATACTCTAAAAATAACAATTAAGCATGAAAAACCAACATCGGCGTTGTAGAATGGAATATCATTTTCCTGGTTATACTCGGATTAAACATTCTGGAGACAAAGCTTCTTCGTTTAGATGTTAACGATATGAAATCGATATTATGCTCTTTTACATACTGCTCTATACCCTCTAAAAAGTCGTCACTATCAATTAAATCACACTCCACATCAGTATGTTTGAAACTCTTTTTCATATACTCATTCAATCCATCCATCTTAACCTCATCCCAGCGGGAGTGTTTTTTCGATTCTACATGTACACACACAATCTTAACATCCAGGGGTCGTAGAAACTTCTCTAAAATATCAAGAGATCTAAAGTCAGCCTCATCGAAGCTGGTAGTGTACAGAATTTTACGTATATTTTCCAGACCGGTATAATTGAAGTCCTCAGGAATAACCAATACAGGAACTTTCGACATATCAATAACCTCAGCCGTAACACTGCCAATCAAGTCAATTGATTTCCTGTCCTTTCCCCGAGTACCCATAACAATAAGCCACGGTTCATACTTTTTACTAAAATTGCTTATCTCCTCTTCGGCAATACCCTTAGTCAGCTTAAAGTTAACTTTTACCTTCTTATCTCCCCCCTCACTGTTCTTCTGTTCAACATACTTTTTGAACTCCTCCATACCCCTCTCTGCCTTCTCTTGAATCTCAACTATCATATCCTCGGTATCCATATTGTACATAAAGGTATCTGGGAACGGCAAGGAGTTAATCATTGGGTCATAAAAAGTATGGAAAACGGTAATTTCAGCATCTACACTCTGAGCCATATCAATGGCAAAATCAGCTGCTTTACGTGAATAGTCAGAGAAATCGACAGGAAGGAGTATTCGGTTAATACTGTCTTTTACTTTTACCTCATCCTTCTCCTCTATCTTTTCAGGCAGGAGACTCTCCAGTACAGGCAAGGCTTTTGTAAAGTCATCCTCAAATATCTTAACACTCACTCCTAATGACACAGCCCCCTGAATAAGGTTCTGATGTTCGAAAAAACACTCTACATCCTCTTTTTCAAGTAAAAGCTTCAATATCTGAGCTTTTTCATAAGATAATACAACGAAAGTTATTATTTTCTTCTCCATAACTTAAGGTTTTGATTATGCTTATGAAATTAATCTTTTTTCGGGAGAAAAACAAACAATCACACCACCAAATCAATTCTTGAAACATTATAAACTCCCTTTACTTCTCTCACTTTTTTAATCAACATATCCAGGTCTCTGGTATTATGCACAAAAACCGTCACTGTACCCTCAAATATACCCTCGTTTGAATCAATGGATATTGATCTAATCTTCACCTCCAACTCTTTAGAGATAACCTGAGAGATATTTGTAACAATACCTATATCATCGTCACCGGTGATTTTAAGTGTTGCCTGAAAATTGGCATCAGCACCACCCGACCAACGTGCCGAAACAATACGGTATCCAAACCGAGTTCTCATATCTAGGGCATTAGGACAATTTTTACGGTGTATCTTTATTCCCCCTGCTGCTGACACAAAACCAAATATCTCATCACCTATTATCGGGTTACAACATTTTGCCAAACGAAAATCGACCCTTGAAAGATTTTTATCAATCACCAGAACATCGTCATTGCTGTCTATAACATCAGGTTTCTGAACAAAATTCTCTGCACTTCTTTGGGCATCCTCCTCCGGTTTATCATCCTCCTTCTCCTTTCTCTCCAGTTCAACCAGAAACTCTTTAATATCACCCATGTCAATCTTTTCGAGAGCCACATCGAGGTAGAAGTCGTGTACTGTCTTTGATTTATACCTCTTAACAAACTGGTGAATAAGAGAGTCGGATAGTTCATATTTCCAGTTTTTTAGTCTCCTAACCAATATCTCTCTCCCTGTGTCAGCCTCTTTATATTTAAGCTCCCTCAAAGCCTGTTTTAGTTTTGTGGTTGCCCGGGAGGTAACAACAATGTTCAACCAGTCCTGCGTTGGCTCCTGATGTTTGGAGGTATTTATCTCCACATGGTCGCCATTTTGCAAAACGTACTTGATAGGTACATTACGTTGGTTAACCCTTGCTCCTACACACCTCTTCCCCACCTCGGTATGTATATCAAAAGCAAAATCCAATACGGTAGAGCCTTTTCGCAATCGTCGTAACTCTCCTTTAGGTGTAAAAACAAACACCTCTTTGTCGTAAAGGTTTAGTTTAAAATCATCGAAAAAGTCGACGGCATTACGCTCAGGATTATCGAGTATCTCCCTGATGTTAGATAGCCACTTATCCATGCCGGCCTCGCCCTTAATCCCTTTGTACCGCCAATGAGCAGCCAGCCCCTTCTCAGCTATCTCATTCATCCTTTTAGTACGAATCTGAACCTCTACCCACTTGTTATCGGGACCTAGTACTGTTGTGTGAAGCGACTCATACCCATTTGATTTAGGAACAGAGAGCCAATCTCTTAACCGGCTCGGATTGGGCTGGTACTTGTCAGTTACTACAGAGTAGGCATTCCAGCAATCAGACTTTTCACTCTTTTTTTCGCTATCGATAATAATGCGAATGGCAAAAAGGTCATACACCTGCTCAAACTTCACACCCTGCTTTTTCATCTTATGATGAATGGAGTTTATAGTTTTTGTGCGCCCCTTTATCTCAAAGGTCAAACCATGCTTATCAAGCTCGCTCTTTATTGGTTTGATAAATTCATCAATATATTTCTCACGTGCCCTTTTAGTCTCGTTAAGTTTTTTGGCTATAAACCTATACATCTTGTTATCTGTATATTTCATAACCAGGTCTTCCATTTCCGACTTAATATTGTAGAGTCCCAGACGATGTGCCATAGGGGCATACAA
>JALVBA010000016.1 GCA_027010905.1 Marinilabiliaceae bacterium | reverse complement strand
CAATATCACCGGATCAGGGGGTCAGTATCACCGGAATTTCCAATATTTAAATTTTATTTTTCATTTAGATTTGTCCAGTATGGTTTAATAATTTTACCTTCTTTATGGCTTAATATTAAAAGAATAATTGTTGCAATAAGACAAAAGACTGTTGCTTGTATTGAACCTTCCGGTCCAAATTTTCCGCCTGTAAACCATTCTGCACCAACTATTTTAGAAGTTATTAGTGTTTTTGAAATTGCATTTCCTGATACGCTTGCTCCGAAAATAGCAGATTGCGTAAAATTCCAAGCAAAGTGAATTGCAATAGGGAACCATAAATTTCTTGAATATATATAAGCTGCTCCGAGTAATAATCCCGCTTGAATTGCAAGTCCTATTCCAGCACTTAATGAACTGTTTGGATTTGCAAAATGTATTATTCCAAAAATAAAAGCTGAAATTATTAAAGCTATATAACTTCCTAATTTTTCTTCTGTAATTCTAAATATGACACCTCTAAATAAAGTTTCTTCAAAAATTGCGGAAGAAAATGCCATTGCAAAAGGTGGAATTATATAAAAAAATGGATTTATTGATACGATTGAATATCCGCCTTTGAGGTAAATTATTAAAATTGTCAAAGATTGTAAAACTGCACCTAATAAAATACCTAATAATAGATTTCTACCAATTCCATTAGTAGAAAATTCAGTTATTTTTCTTTTTTCATAATATTTGTAAAGAAAGATATAAGCTATCACAGCTAGAAAAGTTGAAATAACGCTTACGATTAAGGTTATAACATCTTTTGATAATAAATCAGTTTTAAAAATTCCTCCTCGTAAATTATTTGAAACTCCATAAACTACTGTAATAACAATAATTCCAATGATGATTTTTGTCAAGGGAAAGTGAAGTATCTTTTGTCCTATATTTCTTTTAATCATCTCTTATTCTTTTGATTTACGTGTGTTTTTTGTGTGGTAACGCTTAGGCTAAGAAATCGTAGGGGAGTTTGAAACTCTGCCCTTTCAATTTAGCACTTAGCCAAGCCAAATATGTTTATAATTATTTTTCTTTTTTCGTTATCAAAATTTTGGTTTGGTGGTTTTCATTCGAAGCTCTAAACTTTCAATTTACCACCAAAACCCCTACTGTTTTTTAGCCATTGTTACCCACTTTTTTTATTCTTCATTAATAAGACCCTACTTTTCCGTGTCGTTGATATTTGGTGAAAAGCAGGATATATTTAATGTCCTTTTCTATAAATGGATAATATAATTTATAATCATTTTTTTCAGTCCAAAACAAGGGTTTAGTTGTCTTTCCCGTAAACAAGTTTTGTATATATTCACAGTCATAGTCTTGGCATTTATAAAATGAATTTCCAAATAATGGCTTTTTTAGGTTCTCTTCAGATTCCCAATGTGATATTTCCAAATATGTTAATTGTCCATCATATTTACCGCTTGTAAGTAAAGTCACCGAGGGGAATTCAGATTTTTGATTAGAAAGAAAATATAGCATTTCGGGTATTTGTCCAATTTTAGAAGTGTCTGTAAGACTTTGTGCTATTTTAGCAATGGATTCTGAGTAAGTTTTAACAACATAATCCGCTGTGTCCACTAATTTATTTTTTTCATTTTTTCTCGTTAAATAGTCGCCAATAAAGAGAAATGCAATCAAAGAAATTATTCCTATTAACGTTGCAAAGTAAAATTTCTTCCCAACTATATTTGAACCTTCTGTTTTCATTTCTTGAACTTTACTATCAGCTATTAGTCCAATGTTTAAACTAATATTCAAAATGGCAGAGCAAAGAATTAAGACAGCTGAAAAACCTATAAATCCAAACATAAAATCAGAAGTACGTTTGGTAAATACATTCAAATCAAAAGTATTTGCAACTACAAATCCAATAAACCAAATTGTAATTACTGAAATAGTAATTACCATTATCCAAGTTGTCAGATTCGCAAGTTTTATTTTGTTCCTTGATTTCATTTTCTATTTTGTTTTAATTGTGAGTAACGTATGTATAAACCAAACTCGTTCGGTTTATATCGTATAAACCAAACGTAAATATAGTTAATCTAACTCAAAGTCACCGTACTACAAAACATAAGATATTAACAGGTACTCATTCAATTTACTTACCCCAGCCACACAGAACCTTCTCACAGCTTCACTCTACCTACAAAGCGTGTTACAAAAGTGGCAAAGGCTACTACCGACACTGAACTGATTGGCATTAGGATAGCTGCTACTATGGGGGATAGATTTCCGGTAATGGCAAAAGATATTCCGATAATATTGTAGAGAAATGAGATTGCAAAGCTAATTTTCACAATCATAAGTGATGTTTTGGTAAACTGCACAAATCTGGCAAGTTGTCCAAACTTGTCGGCCTCCAGCACGGCATCGCTGGCCGGTGAGAAGTGGTATACCCTGTCGGCTATGGTGAGTGCCACATCAGCTTGCATTAGTGCGCCTGCATCATTTAGTCCGTCGCCGGTCATTAAAATTGTTTCACCGCCATCCTGCAACCCTTTTATGAATTCGGCTTTGTCGCCCGGTTTTTGGTTGAAGCGCATATTCTCCTCGTTGAAGTATTTTAACAGATTCTCCTTCTCTGCACTGTTATCACCGGTAATCAGGTAGAGCTTAAACTGCCTCATCAAAGTTTTAATTACATCGTCAAAACCCTCGCGGAATTTGTTACTTATGGTGTAGTGTCCAATTTGGTTATCATCTATCGAAACAAAAACCATTGACGATTTCTGTTTACTGTCCGACACTCTGTTTGTAACATACTCCTCGGCACCAAGTCTGATATCCATACCATTCACCCTGCCATAAATCCCACGTCCCAGCACCTCAACAAAATGGTCGGGGGCAATGTATCGGGAGTCGTGGTAAAACTTTGCCAGGGCACTACTAAGCGGGTGTGTAGACTGCTTTGCCAATGAGAATATGGCATCTCTCTCCTCAACCGTTAACGGCCTGCCTTCATACACTATCATATTCTGATTTGTTTGTGTGAGCGTACCGGTCTTGTCAAATACAATAGTAGTGATATGCGACAACTTCTCAATAACATCGGTATTTTTTATGTAGAGTCCCTTCTTCCCAAATATGCGCATCGTATTGCCAAAGGTAAACGGAATTGAGAGTGCCAGCGCGCAGGGGCAGGCAACAATCAGCACAGCCGTAAAGACAAAGATTGCCGTTTTCATCTCTCCTTGCAGCGTCCAGTAGGCAAAACCAACAACTGCAATTGCGATAATTGTAAGTGTAAAATATTTACTAATTTTATCAGAGAGCGATTTCAACGAGTCACTGGGTTTTTCGTATGTCTTATCCTGATTCCACAGTTTTGTAAGGTGGCTCTGGTTAACCTCTTTCTTCACTCTGATTTTAATTATCCCGCCCATCTGCCGCCCACCGGCATAGATAAAATCTCCGGCTCTCTTCATTACCGGAGTAGACTCCCCTGTAACGAAGCTGTAGTCAATCTGCCCCTCTCCCTCCACCAGCTCCGAATCGGCAGGAATCAGCTCCTTATTTCTGATAATTAACATATCGTCAACCTCAATTCTCTCAAGCAGAATACTCTCCTCAATCTGCTTGTTTATTTTTGTAACAGCTATGGGGAAATAGGATTTGTAGTTACGCTCAAACGAGAGTGCCTCGTAGGTTCTGCTTTGATACCACTTACCAACTAAAAGAAAGAACACCAGCCCCGACAGACTGTCGCAATACCCCGCCCCACCTGCAAAGAATATATCGTACCCCGACACAAAGAAGAGCACAAAAATACCTAAAGCAATAGGCAGGTCGATACTCACAACTTTTTTCAACATATTTTTAAATGCTGAGATGTAGTAGTCGCTGCCACTATAGAAAGTTACCGGAATAACCAGAATGAAACTTAAGATACTCAGTACCGATTGCAGTTTATCGTCGAGTGGTTTGCCGTTAAAATATGCCGGCAGGCTGTAGGTCATCACATTAATAAAAACAAAACCTGCTACCCCTATTTTATAGAGTAGTTTTTTGTAGGAGCTGCTGTTATCCTCCTTGTCTGACAGGCTCATTGAGAGGTCAGGAATGTAGTGCAACGATGAGAGAAGCTCAACCAGTTGCCGCAAGCTCAGTTGTGATTCTGCAAAGGTGATATCAACCTTTTTCTTTGTGAAATTCACAAACGAATGCTTCACAGCCTTGTTCAGTGTATGCAGATTCTCAAGCAGCCAGATACACGATGCGCAATGAATTACAGGGATGTAAAACTTCACTTTCGAAAGCCCGCCCTCCCTGAAAAGAATAAGCTTCTCTTTTACCTCATCGTTATCGAGAAAGGCGTACTTATTTCCAAACTCGGTGGTTGTTTCAAGTTTAATTCCGGGGGTATCCTCTAAATCGTAATAGTTGTAAAGTTTATTTTCATTTAATAGCTGATAAACAGTGTTGCACCCATTGCAGCAGAATGGCATCCCGTTCCGCATAACCGGATTCTTGCCACAGTCAGCACCACAATGGACACAAATATTATCATCTTTTTTCATCACACTCGATAAATGTAACAATCGGTTGCGACAGGTTGTTGCAAATCAGCACGCTCTTTCTCAAGGCTCTTCTCAAATTTCTTCTCAATCTTCTCTTTAGGCGGACTTAGAAAGGGTATTCCCAGACTCAATCCCCGAAGAATGAAGAATATACCAACTATAATCACCATAACCGGAATAAGCTTGTTTATCTTCACCCTGATACTTGCACTCATAATATTTCCTGCCAGTGAGATGGATAGCATCATTGGTATTGTACCCAGCCCAAACAGAATCATGTACATCGAACCCATAAAAAGATCTCCCATACCTATTGCTCCGGCAATTGCCATGTACACCAGTCCACAAGGTAGAAGACCGTTTAGAAGTCCGATAAAAAAGAGGCTTGAGAATGACCGTATTGAGAACATCTGTCCGATAGATTTTTTCAGCTTTCCAACAATCGAAAACATACTCTTATCCATGTTGTACTGATTTTTGAAGAGAGCAGGAAAGAGAATAGAGACAATCATCAAAACACCCATTATCACAGATATCTTCTGCTGAAAGCCAATCATCCCGACACCTTGCCCAAGCAGGCCGAAGATAGCCCCCATAACGCCGTAAGTTATTGTACGACCCAGATTGTAGAGTGCGCCGCCAAAAATCTTTTGAGGAACGGTATTACCATGTAGTGGTAGAGCGATTGCTATTGGACCGCACATCCCTGCACAATGAAAACTCCCCATTAATCCGAGCAGTAATGCTGAAAGTAGAATAGCCATTTTAATAGATTATTTTTTAGAGATTTGTGAGTAGTCTTTTTTATTGCACACTAACGGGTCTGTCAATCTCATATTTAACCCCTTCAGAATACCAGCTGAATTTAAGGATATATCTCCCGTTAATCAAATCCCCCTTGGGAAACCTTAACGTTGAAGCCCTCTGTGTTACCTTCATAAATACATCCTTTTTATAATCAGACGGCCTGAACAGTATAACTCTCCCCGAGTCAATCTTTGCCGACAGCTCCTTGTCGATATTTACCGTCATAAACTTATCTGAATTCTCTATCCCGAATGCATCCTTATATTTTACCGAACGGGCATCCATCTTCATGTGAGTGGTGTAGTCAACACCTTTCTCATAATAGTTCTTGTAAACAAGGTTTACGCTCTGTTGTGATGCGAAATAGATGAATCCTGCTGCTGCTGACAGAAACAGTATCATAAAAATCAATATTCCTGTTCCCCAATGTATCTTTATTTTCATAATATTTTATCCACGAATTTCACGAATTAACACTATTTTTTTCATATGACTTTACCTAATTAGTTTCTGCAAGAAAACCTTAGCCGGTATCGTCATTGCGAGGACGATAGGACGAAGCAATCTATTAACGTTCAAAGAGATTGCTTCACTCCTACCTCGTTCGCAATGACGAACGTGTAATAAATCAGGTAGTTTTCATGCCGACACTAATTAATAGGTACAAAACAATTTGGTTTTATATGAAAAAGTATTGTTAACAATGTTATTGCCTTTCTTTTTTGCCTTGATGCAAAAAAGAAACCTGCCTACCGTCAGGCAGGCAAAAAAATCAAGGCTTATTTCAGATTGAACTTTCCGCATGATTATAGATTAAGTTCGGTTGGGTGATCTCCTCATACCTTCGGAGCTACCCAATCTCCCTAAATCTATAATCACACTACAAGTCCAATCTGAAAAAGGCCGTCTATTAATCTAATAAAACCAGTAAAACTTACATCTCTATCATGATACAATAATTAACCATCTAAAGATAAAATGATTTTTGCTACGCCCAAAACTATGGACTTACAAAAGAGGTTTTATAGGTCTCAATCAGTTTGTCGTTACTATAAATTCCAAATACAACTTCCGTATTATCACTCTTTAACTCACTCCTTGGAATAAAAAGAATAAATGTTGATTCATACATCGACTGATCATTTATAGCCATTGTGCTACCCGCCATCTTTATCTCCCCTTTAGGCGAAATAAGATGAAGCTCGAGAGGCATCTTGTCGTGTGTTTTATTTACTATTTTTACGTTGTAGACATTGGAAATTGTATTGTCTGCATTCTCCTGATAGAGTAATCCCGGTGTTCGCAGGATGGTCGTTTCAATTGCCGGCCGCGAAAGTAGTGTATAGATGAAAAAGGAGAATAGAATAAGTAACACCACCGAATATGCTTTGTTTCGCACATTCCATATTGTTGAGTGCCCATGCTTAATCCCGTCTTCCGAATCGAGACGAATTAACCCCTCATCCTTGCCAATGGTTCTCATCACTGAATTACACTGGTCGACACATGCTGTACAGTTGATACATTCGAGCTGTGTACCGTTGCGGATATCGATACCGGTAGGGCATACCGAAACACACTGACGACAGTCGATGCAATCGCCATCTCTCTTTGCACCCCGGGGCTCACCCCTCTTGTAGTCGTAAGTAACAATGATTGATTTTGAATCGAGCAGAACACCCTGCATCCTGCCATAGGGACAAACCATGGTGCAAATCTGTTCGCGGAAAAATGAGTATATCCAGTAGAACACACCTGAGACACCAAGCATAATCAGAAACCCTGACAGATTCTCACTGATAGGTTCTGATGCCATTTCAAACCATTTCTCAGGCCCCATAAACCATAACAGAAAAACGTTGGTCATGGCTATTGAGATAAAAACAAAGACAGAGTGCTTGGCCAGTTTTTTAACTATCTTTTCAGCTGTCCAGGGACCATTGTTAAGTTTATGCTGCTTTTTATAGTCACCCTCAATAAGGTACTCTATCTTTCTGAAAACCATCTCGAGAAAAATAGTTTGCGGACATGCCCAACCACACCACAACCGCCCGAATGTAACGGTGAAAAGGACAATGAAAAGTACAAACGACAGCATGAGTAGGGAGAGGATAAACGCATCCTGTGCCCAGAAGATAGCCCCAAAAATAATAAACTTACGCGATGCAATATCGAGCAGAATAAAGGAGTTTCCATTAATCTTTATAAATGGAGCACCAATAAAAAACAGTAATAAAAACCAACTGAAAATTGTTCGACGTGTGTACCATCGTCCCTTGGGTTTTTTTGCATACACCCATTTACGGCCGCCTCGCTCGTCCATATTTATCGGACGATCTCTGAATGAAATATCTTTACTCACACCTGTCACCCTGAGGAGCTTTAGCGTTTGCAGGATTCGACCCTTTTAACGACACAATGTAACTTCCAACTTTCTGAATCTTCTCATCACTCAACTGCCCTTTAAAGGCTGTCATCCCTTTTAATGGTTCACCATTTTTTATAACATTGAAAACATCGGCAAATTCACAACCATGCAACCAGTAATCATCAATCAGGTTTGGTCCGATGGCATTTCCTTCACCGTTCGTTCCATGACAGGCAAAGCAGTTCATATCTTTAAAAATAGCTTTCCCCTCGGCAATATCTGCGGCATCGGTAAGTAGAGCCAACTCATTACCTGACACACTCTTTATTTGATACTCCTGATCATGTCTGGCTGACTTGCGTGCATACTCAGCATCCTGCGAATCTCCTACTCCCAACCAAAAATAGTAGGCTCCATAAATTATTGCGAAGGCAATTGTAATATAAAAAATTGCCATTATCCAACGTGGAGGTGGATTATCTAACTCCTGAATCCCATCATAATCATGATCCATCAAGTTTTCATCGTACCGGTCTGTATCTTTAATCTCTTTTGCCATTTGTCTATATTTTAAAGCTATGATACTGCTGTTTCATTTGAATCGTCATCCGTTAAAATTGATTTCTTTATCTCGTCCATCTCTTTGTTCGATCTTCGTAGTGTACGAATAAGAATAATGATGAACAGACTGAAGAAGAGGAGCAATCCGAATATGTAAAATATTCGAATACCCTCAATACCCTCTAATAGATTACTTATAATCTTCATTTTCTATTTATTCAACTTAAGTAAGATATAACTTGTTAACTGTATTATCTGTTTATCAGACAGCTGATCTTTATAAGGAATCATTCCCTTAACAGCATTCCCATTCCTTATAGAATAGTAAACATCCGATGGAGAGTTCCCATTTATCCATTGTGCGTCGGTTAAATCAGGAAATGTGGCAATCCCCTTACCTGAAGGTCCATGACAAGCAGCACATATTTTTGTAAAAACCTCATCAGCATCACCCATATCCTCTACACCCGATAAGAGGGTTATCTCTTTTTGTGGTGCAGGCTCTTTTGTTCCTTCGTCAAGTTGCAGTGGTGCAATATCCCCTCCCAGCTTATGCATGTAGGCAATCATTGCAACCATCTCTTTTGTTGGTTCAATATCAATATTCGATTTTTTCAGATCAGCAACAATCTCCTTTGCCTGTTTCATATAGTCGTCAACTGCAACTTCATCGTAACCCTCAGGGTAAGGAACACCAAGAATCTGCATTGCCCTTATCTTTTTAGGAGTCATACTAAGATCCACATCTTTTCTGGCAAACCAATCGTATTTCGGCATTATCGATTGTTCATTCATCTTTTGAGGATTCTTAAAATGGTTATAGTGCCAGGCTGCATTTTTATACATCGGCCCGCCTACGTACCCTGCTCTTGCCAAATCGGGACCGGTACGTCGTGACCCCCACTGATATGGATGATCGTACACAAACTCACCTATTTTAGAGTACTCTCCATAGCGGTCGGTCTCCCACCGGAAAGGACGAACTACCTGCGAGTGGCATGTATGACAACCTTCTGATACGTATATATCACGACCTTCAAGCTCTAACGGAGTGTAAGGTAATACAGACTCGATTGTAGGTATATTTGATTTTATAAATATCATTGGCAGAATTTCGGCTGCTCCTCCAATAGCAAGCACTATAAATACCCAAATTGAGAAACGTACTCCTCGTCTCTCCACCCAACGGTGAACAGTTTCCTGCAGAGGATTTCTTCTTCCCTGTATTACCAGAGCAGGTGCTTCAGCTAACTCGTTATCTTCAACAGAGCCTGACTTCATTGTCTTAAACAGGTTATAAACCATTATCAAGAATCCTATCAGGAAGAGTGTACCCCCAATAATACGCACAGTGTACATTGGCAATATTTGTGTCAATGTCTCCAGGAAGTTCGGATAGGCCAAAAATCCTTCAGCAGTGTACTCATGCCACATTAACCACTGAGTAACGGCAGCCCAATATAGTGGAATTGCATAGATAAGTATTGCAAGAGTAGCAATCCAGAAGTGCAGGTTTGCCAACTTCTCGGAAAAGAGTTTTGTTCTGAACAGTTTTGGAATCATCCAATAGAGCATTCCAAATACCAGCCCTGCGTTCCAGCCCATTCCGGCAATATGCACGTGAGCAATTGTCCAGTCGGTAAAGTGAGTAAGTTGATTCACAAACTTAAGCGACATCATCGGGCCTTCGAAAGTTGACATTCCATAAGCAGTAACGGCAACAACCATAAACTTCAGTGATGCATTGTCCCGTACTCTGTCCCATGCGCCCCGCAAGGTTAATAATCCGTTTATCATACCTCCCCACGAAGGAGCAATCAGCATAATTGAGAAAGTTACTCCCAGTGCCTGTGCCCAATCTGGTAGTGCCTGATACAACAGGTGGTGAGGCCCAGCCCACATATAAAGGAATATAAGCGACCAGAAGTGAATGATAGATAGTTTATACGAATAGATTGGTCTGTTTGCCGCCTTTGGTAGGTAGTAGTACATCAGCCCCAGAAATGGTGTAGTAAGGAAGAATGCCACAGCATTGTGTCCGTACCACCACTGTACCACTGCATCCTGAGCACCGGCATAAATCGAATAACTTTTTGTTAATGAAATAGGCAACTCCAGAGAATTTACAACATGCAACATGGCAACACCGAGGAAAGTGGCGAGATACCACCAGATAGCCGCATAGATATGCTGAACACGTCGTTTAACAATTGTTCCAATCATATTCCATCCAAATACAACCCAAACAAGTGTTATTAAAATATCAATGGGCCACTCTAATTCGGCATACTCTTTAGAAGTTGAAATACCCAGAGCAAATGTAACCGCAGCCAAAACAATTATCAGCTGCCAGCCCCAAAAGTGAATCTTACTTAAAACATCGTTAAACATACGTGCCTTAAGCAACTTCTGTAACGAATAGTAGACTCCTGCAAAAATGGCATTTCCTACAAATGCAAAAATTATAGCATTTGTATGCAGTGGCCGCATTCTACCAAAAGTGGTATACTCAAAATCGAAGTTAAAAACCGGGAACGCAAGCTGAAGAGCTATCAGCAACCCAACAATCACTCCCACAACTCCCCAAATAATTGTTGCAAGAACAAATAGTTTTACAATCTTGTTGTCGTAATAAAATTTCTGATTTTCCATAAGTATGGCGTTATTTTGTTTGTTCTTTATTGTTATCACTCTCTTTATCTATTTTATCTACCTCATCATCATCAAACAGTATTCGAATCGACGGAGTCTCGGTATCATCAAATTGCCCGGTGCGGACTGCCCAGATAAATGCCGACAGAAAAACCAAAGCTGCCAGCAAACTAACTCCTATTAACAGATAAAAGATATTCATCTATACTATTTTGCACTTAGTTTTTTAATTTTAACTATCTGAATAACCACATATAAAATAGTTAACCATGCTCCTCCTATTGCCCCAAGATACGATAGAAGCATCCAAAGCGGAATATTTTCATTTGTCGACCAGATAACTCCTTTTCTGATTAACTGAGGAGTCTCTTTAGGGATTCCTATTTTGGCTTTTTCGAGAGTCACCTTCTTTGCTTCAAAATCTTCACCAAGCGAAACAACTACTTTTACAAATCCCTCTTCATCACCAATAACATTTTCGGGCAGCTTAAAACTTGCTGTTCCTTTATCGTCAGTTAAAACCTGCCCTACAGGAAGATCTCCAAAAGCCCGCTCAACACAGATATTTACAGGTGTTTCGGTCAGATTCTCCTTCTCACCCTTCTTATTTTGGAACCCGGCAGAAACGGTGACGACTCTTGTTGAGCCATCAATAGATGCTGTTAGGTTTGCCTTAACAGGAGGTGCTTCAACTAACAGCGGAGTGATTTCAGGATTGTAATTTTTAATGTAATTAACCAGAAACCACCTGTCGCTTTCCGAAAGAATAACATCGAATTTAGGCATTACACCTTTCCCTGTCGACATTTTGTAAAATAGCTCGCCATCGGTGTTATCCTGCATAATCTTAGAAGTTACATCCGGTGGTGGAGGTACAAGAGCCAGGCCGTTATGTTTACCTGCATCTCCGTGGCATGATTTACATTCGCGGATGTATATCTCTTTACCCTTTTTTACATTCTCCAGATTAAACTCCGATGGATTTTTCACATTCTGCTTATCAGCCGGAACCAACCACTCCTGACTAATTACCTGCTGTGCTGAAAGTATCAGTACAGCTACAACTAATAGATTTAATTTCTTAATCATAACAATTAGCTTTTTTTAGGTTGTTCTGAAAAATATTTTTTATCAATTCCCTTCTCCTCGGCATACTCCCAAATGGTAATAACAGGAAACAGCTTTGCCAGTATCGTGATAATAAGCAGTGCTGCCATAAATGAGAATAGTGTAATCATAATCTCGATACTGGTTGGAGCGTAATGGTGGAAATCTGCAGGTACATTCTGAACAGGCAGAAAAGGATGCTCCAGTGTTGGTATTACAATTATGAACCTCTTAAACCATGCGCCAATTAATACAACAATTGATATTAACGTAACGGATAACGGTTTTCTGAAGAATTTAAAAAGCAGTAGTATTATTGGCAGGATAAGACCCAATATCTGAACCGACCAAAACATTGCTGCGTAGCTTCCTGTAAAGATATTGAGCAGATGAACTCCTTCAGCAGCTCTCATTTTATAACCGGGAACTAAAAACTCATTAACATTAAAATAGAGATATAGGAGTCCTACAAAAACAAGCAACTTACCCATTTGACTGAAATGAATATCCTCAAAATAATCTTTTAGTCCGTAACGTAAACGATATGCATACATTAAAATTACAACAGCGGCAACTCCTGCTACAAAAGCACCTGCCACAAAATAGGGTCCCATAATTGTACTGTCCCAACCTGCACGCAGAGTTGCTGCAAACAGCCACGAGGTTACGGTATGAATTGAAAGACCAACAGGAATTATCAAAATCATCAAAACACGCATGGCATGGTAGATTATTTTGTACTGTTTTGCATCTCCCTTCCATCCAAGCGATAAAATTGAGTACATTTTCATTTTCCATTTCGGCAACTCATCGCCCATCCTGTTGCGAAGTATTGCCAAGTCGGGTATTAGTGGAAGATAGAACAGCAAAACCGAGATAGTAAGGTAGGTCATAACCACAGATACATCCCAAAGAATTGGAGATGCAAAACGCCCATGTATAAATACGTTAAGCAATCTGTCAGGCCGCCCCATGTCATTTACAATTATTATACCTGCAAGAGCTACAGCAGCAATAGCTACCTGCTCAGCAACCCTCGAAATTGGTTTTGACCAGCTGACATTCAACAGATGTAAGGTAGAGCTGATAAGAAAGCCTACGAGGCTTACCGCCACAAAAAATACAAAGTTGGCAATGTACATTCCCCACGAAACATAGTCGCGCATACCGGTAACACCAAGTCCATTTTTAATCTGTATACCCCATCCCCACAATCCTACACCAATAAACATTATTAAAATGAAAAACCAGAATCGGGTTAGTTCATCTTTTTTCACAATCGACCGTGTTAAATCAAAAACAATTTTGTCTAACAACTTCCTCGATTCTTCAGGAGATTCAATTTTATTCATTTTCAATAGTTTTTAGATTTAAGAATGGTGCTCTTCAATGTTTCCCTGAAATGGAGTAGTACGATCTTTAGGTGGCAGATAGAATACTCTTGGCTCAGTTCCCAGTTCATCCATCAACTTATAAGCAGCATTATCTTTTACAAGCTTACTAAAACTCACTGTTTCGCCGGTAGTACCATTAGTCACGGCATCCTCGTTTTTATCGCCAAACCAATAAACTCCGTTAGGACAGGCAGTAACACATGTTGGCAGTTCATCGTCTCTCAGCTTATCGGCACTGAACAGACATTTTGAGATTGTTCCTTTTTTCTGAGGTACATTACACTCTATATTATATGTAACTCCTTCATACTTCTCTGCATCTTTTGGCTCAAACCAGTTAAATACCCTTGCTGAATATGGGCATGCAGCAACACAAAAACGGCAACCGATACAACGTTCGTTATCAATCAGAACAATTCCATCTTCACGTTTAAAGGTAGCATTTACCGGACACACTTTTGTACATGGCGGATTGTCGCAGTGCTGACACTGTTTTGGCATGTAGTATGGTGAGGTATCCTCCGCATCCTGCATCTGTAACACATTTATATGATGCATCTCAGGTCGCAACTGATGATGATGTTGACATGCTTTCATACACTCCCTTGCATTTCTGCACTTCGAGAGGTCAATAACCATAACCCAGCTTTTTCCGGGTAACCCCTCTCTACCTCGCTTCTGATTTTCTGTTAATGAGGGCATCTCGGCAGGTTTTAACATAGCCTTATCAACAACAACCAACTCCCCACCTGAAGTTAAGAGTGTGATTTTATCGCCGGCAGCTGCCTCTACTTTGCTACTGCAAGAACTCAAAATGGTAGAACCACCAATAACACCGGCAGCACCCATCGAGGCTCCAAGTGTTTTTAAAAAGTTTCTTCGTGTCTTTTTCTCCATAAATCTGTTTTTTTGAAGAATTAATATTTCGGTTAGAAATAGTTTTTTCAGTTGTAAGGTATATAATCTTGTTAAAAATATCAAACCTTCAATTCAAGGTTAAATTCATTCAACAGAAAATGGGGAACACGATATTTTCTAACTACCCTCCACCAAATTATGTTTTGGCTTACCAAATAAAATTAATCTTAAAGAGTTGATTAACAACCTTCAATTTTAACAATTAATAATAATATTTTAAATATATAAACAATAACTGACATTTATTG